>NZ_WIWL01000193.1:0-163073 GCF_009600105.1 Pseudomonas sp. FSL R10-0056 | reverse complement strand
GCTATGGGAGTCGAGGCCTTCTTTGGGCTTGCGTACTTCACCCTCCAGGGCTTCAAGCCGGGCCGCCAACTGGCGCACTTCCAGTTGCTTGGCCGTGGCCAGCCTTAGCTGGTCGGGGCTGCACGGCTTGACCAGATAATCGGCGGCACCTGCCTGGATCGCATCAACGGCTGTATCGACGGCCGAGTGGGCAGTGACTATCACAACACGCATCCACGGCGCCTGGATACGCATTTGAGCCAGCACATCCAGACCGTTGTCTTCGCCCAGGCGCAGATCGAGAAAACACAGATCAAACACCTGTCGTTGCAGCAGTGCGTCGGCCTGCGCTGCGCTGTTGGCGGTGGCGACAGTGTAGCCCTCGTCTTCGAGGCAATAGCGGAATGTACGCAGGATGGCGGACTCATCGTCGACCAGCAGAATGCGGCCCTGTTGCTCTTTGGCTGAATCCATTTCCTACGTTCCTTTATATGTGGTCTTGGTTAGTGTCGGAATAATCGGGCAAGTTGCATGATTTTTCTGATTGATTCCGAGGCTAGCACCGAAGGCTCTGGCCTGCATAAGGTAACTGGCTGATTTTGCGGCTTTTTGCGTTGAGTCGCAGGTCGAAATTAATCCCTCTCGCAGCAGCTGACTCGCGGAGCAAGGCTGCGTCCGACGGCGAAGCCGTCGTAAACCCTGAAAACCGAATTTTACTGGCACACCGTGGTGTCTGATTTGCGACGGCTGTGCCGCCGCACGCAGCCTCGCTCCGCGAGTCAGCTGCTACGCGACGTGTGGTATCCCCTGATCGTGCAGAACGCCCGACCCGCAGGCCGGGCATCGTGCAGGTTGCGCGTCAAATCCATCCGAACAAATAGATAACATATTGATTTATAACGGTTTTTTATTGTGCCAAAAGCTGGCACGGCCCCTGCAATTACCCTTGTACAGAGCGTCGCACAGAGCGGCTCAACCTCACATTGACCACCGGGTGGCAGGAGTTTGAACATGAATATTCACGAATTCTCCAACTTGCGTGTTTCGTCATTGCATCTGCAACAAGGTCTGTTCGCCAGCCTTGCGTTGTCGGTGACCCTGATCGGTGGTCAGCAGTTGGGCCGGTTGGAGCAAGCACCGCAGCCGGTTGCCGCTGCACAGCACTACATCGCTCCCCAGCAGCACTTCAAGGCATTTGGCCCAGTGTCTGATACCACTGGCCGTTACGAACTCGCAGCCTCGGACGAAACCCAAATCGCCCGCTCGCAACCAGCACCTGAACGTTGGGTGTTTTAAGTGTTCACAACCTTGAGGCCCTGATCGGGCGTCGAGACACACCCTCATCACCCTGTTTCGCACAGTAATAAGGAGAATCACCATGTTGAGTTGGGCCATTACCTTCCTGATTATCGCCATCATCGCTGCTGTCCTGGGCTTCGGTGGTATTGCGGGCACCGCTACCGGCATCGCCAAGATTCTCTTTGTCGTGTTCCTGGTGATGTTTGTGGTGTCCTTTATCTTTGGTCGCCGCGGTCGAGGCTAGAGATGACCGCCCCCTCCTTTAAGGCTACGGTCGCTGTCCTGGTAACGGGCGGCGGCCGAGGGGCATGAAACCGGTTACATGGATGCAGGCAGCCAAGGTTCTACCTTGGTTTTTTTGTGCCCGGAGAAAATCTTTCGGCGGCTGTAATGCCTTATCAGGGTTCATTTTTTTGAAAACAAATGTGGCCTGAACAGCACTTCGAAACGTCGACCGTATATCGACTAGTAGAAAAATAGCCCGGACTTATATCTGATTTGTGTTGTCGGATATTTCTTGGATATAAGCGGCTTAATGCCACCCCCTCCTTAGCCAAAAAGACCTTGAAACAGCCGGTCTACGGCACTTATGTCGTCTATTCTGTGGATTCTCAGGAGGGGCGATTTGAGGTCTTGTCGGACAAAACCCATGCCGATTCGGCATAGGGTAGGCGTTTACGGCATTAGACGGCCACCTCATGCATGGGAATAGTTGCGCCTTTTTTCGCCTGCCAAAGAGCCTTTCGGGCTCGGTTTGGGCGACCTTCTACGGGGGTGGCGGTTTCTGCTTTTTGCGCTTTCAAGCGCTCTATTCAGAGCCTCTGCCCGAGTCCACTTGAAGTAAGGGTAATGACATGAAGAAGGCAAAACTTAGCCTCGCCTGGCAGATCCTGATTGGTCTGGTCCTCGGGATTGCAATCGGCGCGCTGCTTAACCATTTCAGTGCTGAAAAGGCCTGGTGGATCAGTAACGTTCTGCAACCTGCCGGCGATATCTTTATCCGTCTGATCAAGATGATCGTAATCCCAATCGTGATTTCTTCACTGGTTGTCGGGATTGCAGGCGTGGGAGATGCGAAGAAACTCGGTCGTATCGGTTTTAAAACCATCATTTACTTCGAGGTGGTCACCACCATCGCGATCCTGGTCGGCCTGGTGCTGGCCAACGTGTTCCAACCCGGTGCCGGGATCGACATGAGCACCCTGGGCACGGTCGATATTTCCAAGTACGCAGCCACGGCAGCTGAAGTCACGCATGAACATGCGTTTATCGAGACCATCCTCAACCTGATTCCATCGAACATCTTCGCGGCCATGGCTCGCGGTGAGATGTTGCCGATCATCTTCTTCTCGGTGCTCTTCGGTCTCGGTTTGTCGAGCCTGAACGCCGAACTGCGCGACCCGCTGGTGAAAACCTTCCAGGGCGTGTCCGAGTCGATGTTCAAAGTCACTCACATGATCATGAACTACGCGCCAATCGGTGTGTTCGCCCTGATCGCCGTGACCGTCGCCAACTTCGGTTTCGCCTCGCTGGTGCCTCTGGCCAAGCTGGTGCTGCTGGTTTACGGCGCCATCCTGTTCTTCGCCGTTGCGGTGCTGGGCCTGATTGCCAAGCTGTTCGGCTTCTCGGTGTTCAAGCTGATCCGTATCTTCAAGGATGAACTGGTTCTGGCTTACTCCACCGCCAGCTCCGAAACCGTGCTGCCACGCGTGATCGAGAAGATGGAAGCCTACGGCTGCCCGAAAGCGATCTGCAGCTTTGTGGTACCGACCGGCTACTCGTTCAACCTTGACGGCTCGACCCTGTACCAGAGCATCGCGGCAATCTTTATCGCCCAGCTGTATGGCATCGACTTGTCGATCAGCCAGCAACTGCTGCTGGTACTGACCCTGATGGTGACCTCCAAAGGCATCGCCGGTGTACCAGGCGTATCCTTCGTGGTACTGCTGGCGACCCTGGGCAGCGTGGGTATCCCGCTGGAAGGCCTGGCCTTTATCGCCGGTGTTGACCGTGTGATGGACATGGCCCGTACAGCCCTGAACGTGATCGGTAACGCCCTGGCGGTACTGGTAATCTCCCGTTGGGAAGGCATGTACGACAACGCCAAGGGCGAGCGCTACTGGAACTCGCTGCCGCACTGGCGCAGCAAGGAAGCCCTGCCAAAAGGTGAGTAACCTCGCCTGGTAGTGCAACTCCCACAAACCCCGGCCCTGGCCGGGGTTTGTTGTTTCTGGGGGTAGGCCGCTATCATTCGCATCATCTTCCAGGAGTTTTCTTGATGCTCAACGGCCTATGGCTCAGCTTTTTCGTCGTCGCTACGGTGTCGGCGCTCGCCCAATGGCTGGTGGGGGGCAACGCGGGGATCTTCTCGGCGATCGTGGAAAGCATCTTCGCCATGGCCAAGTTGTCCGTCGAAGTGATGATCTTGCTCTTCGGCACGCTGACGTTATGGCTGGGTTTTCTGCGCATTGCCGAAAAAGCCGGCATCGTCGATTGGCTGGGCAGGGCCCTGGGACCTCTGTTCAAGCGCCTGATGCCGGAAGTCCCGCCTGGGCATCCGGCGCTGGGCTTTATCACCCTGAACTTCGCCGCCAACGGCCTGGGGCTGGATAACGCGGCCACGCCCATCGGCCTCAAGGCCATGCGTGCCCTGCAAGAGCTCAACCCGAGCCCGACCAGTGCGAGTAATGCACAGATCCTGTTTCTGGTGCTCAACGCCTCGTCCCTGACCCTGCTGCCGGTCACTATCTTCATGTACCGTGCCCAGCAAGGGGCGCCGGACCCGACACTGGTATTCCTGCCGATCCTGCTGGCCACCAGCGCCTCGACCCTGGTCGGCTTGCTGTCGGTGGCCATTGTCCAGCGCCTGCGTCTGTGGGACCCGGTGGTGCTGGCGTACCTGGTGCCTGGCGCGCTGATCCTGGGCGGTTTCATGGCATTGCTGGCGACCCTGTCAGCCACGGCGCTGGCCAGCTTGTCGTCGATCCTGGGCAACCTCACGCTGTTCGGCCTGATCATGCTGTTTCTGGTGATCGGGGCGCTGCGCAAGGTCAAGGTCTACGAAGCGTTTGTGGAAGGGGCCAAGGAAGGCTTCGACGTCGCGAAAAACCTGTTGCCGTATCTGGTGGCGATGCTGTGCGCGGTGGGTGTGCTGCGTGCTTCCGGGGCACTGGATTTTGGCCTGGACGGTATTCGCCATGTGGTTGAGTGGCTGGGTTGGGATACGCGCTTTGTCGATGCGCTGCCAACGGCCATGGTCAAACCCTTTTCGGGCAGTGCGGCGCGGGCCTTGCTGATCGAGACCATGCAGACCCAGGGTGTGGACAGCTTCCCGGCGCTGGTGGCGGCCACGGTGCAGGGCAGCACGGAAACCACGTTCTATGTGCTGGCGGTGTACTTCGGCGCCGTGGGCATCCAGCGTGCCCGGCATGCGGTGGGTTGCGCCCTGCTGGCCGAGTTTGCCGGCGTGGTGGCGGCGATTGCGGTGTGCTACTGGTTCTTCGGCTAACCCAGGCCACCTTGTGGGAGCGGGCTTGCTCGCGATGGCATCACCGCGGCCACGCAGGTAAACCGTGTTGCCTGCATCGCGAGCAAGCCCGCTCCCACAGGTTTACAGGGTTTTACGCCACACACTCACCAGCCACGGTTGCTGGTCACGGGGCAAGCCCGCCGGGCGGTAGTAGTGCTCCAGCTCGGCAAACCCTGCAGCCGTCAGCATCGTCCGCCAGTTCTGCAGATCGTGATAAGCCCCGTAACGCTCACCGTTCCAGCCTTCGCGGTTGTCGCCGCGCGGGTTGGAACTGAGCAGTACGCCGCCGGATTTCAGGGCTGCATGCAGCTTGCCCAGCACCTGACCCAGTTCCTGGGTCGGCACATGGAACAACGAAGCATTGGCGAAGATGCCGTCGAAGCGTTCAGCGGGCAAGTCGAGCTTGAGGAAGTCCTGGTGCCACACTTCACAGCCGCTGTCTTCGCGGGCCATTTGGGTGAAGCGTTCGGTGCCGTCCAGCCCGATTGCCACATGCCCGAGGCGGGTGAAAGCCTGCAGGTCGCGACCCGGCCCGCAGCCGAAATCCAGGACAGTGAAGGGCGCCGAACCTTGAATATGACGCAACAGGGCGTCGATGTTCTGGCTCACGTCATGGTCGCGGGTGCCTTCACGGAAGCCCTCGGCGCTCTGTTGATAGTGGCTCAGGGTCGTGGCGGCAATCTGTTCGAGAGTTTTTGCATCGAGGGTCATCGCAGGCTCGGTCGGCGGCAGGGCTGGCCGCCGACTATACCTCAGCGTTTGTTCAGTGCCAGGGCCAGGCGGTCACCACCCAGCTGAATCACGGCCACCAGAATCACCAGCAATACGATCACGGTCAGCATCACCTGCGAGTCGAAGCGCTGGTAACCATAGCGGTACGCGATGTCACCCAGCCCGCCGGCACCAATCGCACCGGCCATGGCCGACGAATTGATCATCGTCACCAGGGTGATGGTAAAACCGCCGACGATGCCGGGTAAGGCTTCGGGCAGCAGTACGTGCCAGATAATGTGATGGCGCTTACAGCCCATGGCTTGGGCGGCTTCAATCAAACCGTGATCCACCTCACGCAGGCTGACTTCAGCTATGCGTGCAAAAAACGGTGTGGCGGCGATGGTCAGCGGTACGACCGCCGCCCATACGCCGTAGGTAGTGCCCACAATCAGGCGGGTGAACGGGATCAATGCCACCATCAAAATCAGAAACGGGATTGAACGGAACAGATTGACGAACGCACCCAGAGCCTTGTTCAGTGTGGGGGCTTGATAAATCCCGCCTTTGCCGCTGGTGACCAGGATCACCGCCAGCGGTATGCCCAGAACCAGCGCGATCAGCGACGACACACCGACCATCAGGAAGGTGTCGATCACCCCCTGCCACAAACGATCAAATCCCATAGCCCACTACCTCGACCTGTTGTGCCCATTGCCCGGCCCGTTTGCGCAGCTCTTCGGCGCCCAGCGAAGTGCTGGTTACGCTGAGCAGCAGTTGCCCCAGGGCATGCCCCTGGATGTGTTCGACGCCGCCGTGGAGCAGCCGCACTTGCCCTCCCAGCGCGCTGAACAGCGCTCCCAGGTCGGGCTCTTGGGCCAGCCGGCCGGTAAAACGCAGGCGCAAGATCACGCTGGCTTGTGCGGACTGTGCCTGCGCCGAAATACGGTTACGCAGCGCTTCAGGCAGGGTCGCCTGCAAGGGCGCCAGCAGGGTCTTGCTGACGTCATGCTGAGGATCGCCGAAGACCTGCCACACAGGGCCTTGCTCGACCACGCGACCTTGCTCCAGTACCACTACGCGGTGACAGATATCACGAATCACGGCCATTTCATGGGTAATGAGGATGATGGTCAGGCCCAGGCGCTGGTTGATTTCGCGCAGCAGACCGAGGATCGACTGAGTGGTTTCGGGGTCCAGGGCCGAGGTGGCTTCGTCGCACAGCAAAATCGCCGGATCGTGCACCAGCGCACGGGCAATGCCCACACGCTGTTTTTGCCCGCCCGACAGTTGCGCCGGGTAAGCCGTGTGCTTGCCTTGCAGGCCAACCAGCTCCAGCAGCTCACGCACCTTCTGCTCCCGTTGCAGCTTGGGCACGCCCGCCACCTTGAGTGGCAACTCGACGTTCTGCCATACGGTTTTGGCCGACATCAGGTTGAAGTGCTGGAAGATCATGCCGATCTTGCGCCGCAGCGCCACCAGCTTGTCTTCGTCAAAGCTGGCGATATCGACCTGATCGATCAGCACGCGGCCGCGGGTAGGCTGTTCGAGGCGGTTGATGGTGCGAATCAACGACGACTTGCCAGCACCGCTGCGCCCGATGATGCCGAAGATCTCCCCGCGCTGGATTGCCAGATCAATACCCGTGAGGGCATCCACAGGGCCCTGGCGGCCGTCATAGGTTTTGCCGATACCGATAAAACGCACATGGGCGTGGCTCAACTCAGGGTGCAGCTCGGTGTGGTTGGCGCCGGGCTGCGGCTGATCGAGCCGCTCGCGAGCAATGGCCACATTCATGGTCAGCCTCCCCAGCCGGGCTGGTACAGAGTGCCGTAGGTCTTATCCAGCGCAGCTTTGACCACTGGCGAGTGCTGATAGATATCAATAAATTTGGCCAGACGCGGGTCGTCTTTGTTCTTGGGCTGGATCACGAACTGAATCACATACTCGGGGTGGTCGATGCCGTCGAACAGCAAGGCCGACTCGGCATCGAAGGTTTTCGACAGGCGAATGTAGGCTGGATAACCCTGCACCAGGTCGGCATCGTCGTAGGCGCGTACCAGTTGCACGGCCTCAACCTGCAGGATCTTGATCTTTTTCGGGTTGGCGATGATGTCCTCTTCCGTCGCCTTGTAGCCAACGCCCGGCTTGAGTGTAATCAGCCCGGCCTTGGCCAGCAGTTGCAGGCCACGCCCGCTATTGATCGGGTCATTGGCGATGGCAACAGTTGCGCCTTCAGGCAGGGCGTCGAGGCTTTTGTATTTTTTCGAGTACAGGCCCACGTTGTTGATGATGCCTTTGGCGTAGGGTGCCAAATCGAACCCGGCGGCGGCCTTGGCGTTTTCCAGGAACGGGATGTGCTGGAAGTAATTCACATCGATATCGCCGCTGGCCAGGCTGACGTTGGGTGCGATCCAGTCGGTGAACTCCACCAGCTCGACCTTGAGCCCTTGCTTGTCGGCCTCGGCCACTGCGGTTTCCAGGGGAATGGCGAACGCGGCGGTGGTACCGACCTTGAGCGGCTTGTCGGCCGCGTGGAGCAAACCGCTAAACAGCCCGAGGGCCAGAACCAGTGCGTGTTTTTTGTTCATGATAATTGCCCAGTCAAAGAGTCGGAATTCGAACCCTGTGGGAGCGAGCCTGCTCGCGAAAGTTTGGCAGTCCTGCAAGCTTCGCGAGCAGGCTCGCTCCCACAAAAAAACAGTTATGCGCTGTGCCTGAAGGCCGCACCTGTATGGCGTTGCGGCAAGTGCGCATCGCCTTCCACAAACAGCTTCTGACGCAGGCTGCCAGTGTCATAAGCGGTTTTATAAGAGCCCCGGCGCTGCAGTTCGGGGACCACCAGGTCGATAAAATCGACGTAGCTTTCAGGGGTGACGATGCGGGTCAGGTTGAACCCGTCCAGGCCGGTTTCTGCAATCCAGGATTCCAGCTCGTCGGCCACTTGCGCAGGCGAACCCACCAGCGTGATGTAACGCCCGCCCAGGGCGTGCTGTTCAAGCAGCTTGCGCCGGGTCCAGTCGTTGTTTTGCAGCACTTTGGTCGCGGACTGGATCGCGTTGCTCTTCACGTACTGGATCGGCTCGTCCAGTTCGTAATCGGCAAAGTCGATACCCGTGGAGCTGGAAAAGTGCGCCACGCCGGCTTCGGCACTGGCATAGCTCAGGTACTCGTCACGCTTGGCCAGGGCCTGGGCCTCGGTCGGCGCCACGATCACGTTGATCCCCATAAACAGCTTGATGTCGTCCGGGTTGCGGCCCGCAGCCACAGCGCTGGCGCGCACCTTGTCGACCTGGGCTCTGGTCGCTGCCTTGGTCTGCCCGCTGATAAACACGCACTCGGCATGGCGACCGGCAAACACCAGGCCGCGATCCGAGCTGCCCGCCTGAAACAGCACCGGGGTGCGTTGCGGCGACGGTGCGCAAAGGTGATAACCCTCCACCTGATAGAACTCACCTTCGTGTTTGATCTTGTGCACCTTGTCGGGCCGGGCATAGATGCGCCGGGCCGGGTCATTGAGCACGGCGTCGTTTTCCCAGCTGCCTTCCCATAGCTTGTAGAGCACTTGCAGGTACTCATCGGCCTGATCGTAGCGCCGGTCATGCTCGACCTGTTCGGTCAGGCCCATGGCTTTGGCTGCACTGTCGAGGTAGCCGGTGACGATATTCCAGCCCACGCGACCGCGGGTCAGGTGGTCCAGGATCGACATGCGACGCGCGAATAAATACGGCGTTTCGTAGGTCAGGTTGGCGGTCAGGCCAAAACCGAGGTTCTTGGTGACGGCAGCCATCGCCGAAACCAGCAGCAGTGGATCATTGACCGGTAGCTGGATCGCCTCTTTGAGCGGCATATCAACCGATTGTTGATAAACGTCATACACGCCCACGATATCGGCGATAAACAGCCCGTCGAACAGCCCGCGTTCCAGCAGCTGCGCCAACTCAGTCCAGTATTCAAGGGTGTTGAAGGTGGTCGAGTTGTCCCGTGGGTGGGTCCACAGACCGTGGTTGATATGACCAATGCAGTTCATGTTGAAGGCATTGATCAGAATCTTCTTTTTGCTCATCAGATGGTCCCCCGCAATGGCGGGTTGGCATCATTTAGGTAGTAATTGCCTACCGCGTGGTACTTCCAGCGCACCGGGTCATGCAGGGTGTGCACGCGGGCGTTGCGCCAGTGACGGTCAAGGCCGTGCTCGGCCAGGGTGGCCTGGCTGCCCGCCAGCTCGAACAGGGTGCTGCCGGCGGCCAGGGAAATTTCTGTACTCAGGGCCCGGGCTTCTGCGATGGCAATCGAGGCTGCGGCGACGGTGCTGGCGCTGGTGTTGCTCTGAGCAATATCCAGAAACGCTCCGGCACGTTCCAGCAGGGCTTCGGCGGCATGCAGACGTACGCTCAAATGGCCGAAGCTTTTGAGGGTCAGCGGGTCTTCGCTGGCGATATCCGTAGTGGCATCAATCCAGGGCCGGGTTTTGCTGCGCACAAAATGCAGGGCGTCTTCAAAGGCGGCGCGGGCGATACCGGTATCGATGGCCGCGTGAAGGATCTGCGCCAGCGGGCCAACCGGGGTCGGACGCTCGAAGGCGCTTTGAAACGGGATCACGTCTTGTGCTGCGACCAGTACGTTGTCGAAAACCACCGAACCGCTGCCCGTAGTGCGCTGGCCAAAACCGCTCCAGTCGTCGATCACGCTTAGGCCATCGCTGTCGCGGCGCACGAATGCAAGATGCTGGATGCCGTTATCGTCCACAACCGAGGTAGGTATCCGCTGTGCATACAGTGCGCCAGTGGCGTAGAACTTGCGGCCGGTGATGCGGTAGCCGTGTTCGGCCTGGGCCAGATGGGTGGTGCGATCGTGTGCAGTCTTGGTGCCGATTTCAGCCAGGGCATTGCCGAAGCGCTCTCCGGCCAGCACTTCGGCATAGAGCCGCTGCTTTTGCTCGTGTGTGCCATTGACCCGTAAAACTTCGAGTGCATAAAAGTGGTTTTGCGGGATTTGCCCCAGAGAGGCATCGGCCGCAGCGATCAGCGCGATCACTTGCGCCAGGGTGACGCTGGACACGCCTGCGCCGCCGTAGGCCTTGGGCACGGTGATGCCCCACAGGCCGGTATGGGAAAACAGCTCAAGCTCATCAAACGGCAAGCGCCGCTCGCGGTCACGCAGGGCACTGTCGCGTTTGAAAAACGCCGCCAGTTCACGGGCTACGCTCAGGGCCTCGGCATCGCTGTGGATAACCGGGACCTGTTTGGATATCAGTGACATGGGTGTCTCCAGGGTCAGATCCAGGAATGCCGGGCAGGCAGGGTGCCGTTGAGGCGATACGCGCCGATGGCGTGGTATTTCCAGCGCACCGGGTCGTGCAGGGTGTGCACCCGGGCGTTGCGCCAGTGGCGGTCGAGGTTGAACTCGGCAAGGCTGGCGCGGCTGCCGGCCAGTTCGAACAATTTTTCGCTGGCCAGCAGCGACAGCTCGGTGCTCAGCACCTTGGCTTCGGCCACCGCAATCGATGCGCGGGCAGCGCCAGGGGCGTCGATCGCTGCCGCGCTGACTTCGTCCAGGACGCGTCCGGCTTTGCGCAACAAGGCTTCGGCTGCGTGCAGTTCAATGTGCAGTTTGCCGATATCGGCAATCACATAAGGATCATCGCTGTTGCGTTCGACCTTGGCGTCGATCCACGGGCGTGAGCGCTCGCGGACAAAACTCAGGGTGTCGGCAATGGCGCCGCGGGCAATGCCCAGGTCAATGGCGGCCTGGATCAATTGCGACACGGCGCCTTGAATGTTCGGAGCATCGTTGAGACGCGAACTGTCGACCACCTGTTCGGCTTCCACCCGCACGTTGTTAAGCAATACGGTGCCGCTGGCGGTGGTGCGCTGACCAAAACCGGACCAGTCATCCACGACGCGCAAGCCTGGTGTACCGCGACGAACGAAGGCCATGACCTGCCTGCCTTCATCGTTGACGGCTTTTACCGCAATCCAGTGGGCGAACAGGGCGCCGGTGGAGTAAAACTTCTGACCGTTAATGGCGAAGTCGTCGCCATCGGCGATGATCCGGGCCTTAATGTCCAAGGTGTTTTTGCTGCCGCGTTCCGGGCCCGCATTGCCGATGCGCCAGCCTTGCAGCACGCTGGAGAACAGTTGTTCTTTTTGCGCCTGGGTGGCCGTGGCAGCGATCAGGCTGAGAATGCCGACCTGATTTTGCGGGATTTGCCCCAGCGCCGGATCGGCAGCCGAGATGATCGCGAACACTTCAGCCAGGGTCACAAATGACACCTGGGGGCCGCCAAATTCGCGGGCAATGGAAATACTGCCCAGGCCGCTGCGGGTGAAGGCTTCTATGAGCGACCACGGCAGCTTGCGTTGCTGGTCGCGTTTGCCCGCGTGTTCGCGTGCACTGGCTGCCAGTGTGTGTGCGGCCTCAAGGGCTTCGTTGTCGGTGCGCAGAACCTGCGCTGCCAGCAACAGAGGCGCGACATCCTGGTCGCTTTGCAGGTGTGCATTGGCCAAGCTGGACATTAGTTGCGCTCCTTGGCTGCACTCAATGCCCTGGCGTTATGCACAAGGGTGATTGTGTTACGGACCATACCTACCTCACGTTTCATGGGAGCGCCGCTCGTGCGGCGCGGATAAAAGCTGAGAGTCCGGTGGTCCGGTTCATATACCCTAATCGAGTATAAAAATTTTAAGAACTAACTTTTAGGAATATGGATAGACGATTCCCTGGCTCCCTGCTCCTGGTTACGCCAGTTGGGACGGGGCTCTGCGGCGTGCAGTACCTCCCTCGGGGCAGGGTTGAGATAGAGCCTGGGGGCACCTACCTTGAGCACTCGCGCCGGTGCCCAGCGCGAATTGTTGCCCACGCGGTCGATCACGCAGTAGGTGACTTCCAGCTTGGCGTCTTCGCCAGCCTCCTGGATGATGTGGGGGGGCACGAACACGCTGACGGGTTTGTCGATATCCACTTTGCGCAGTTTGGGCAAATCCAGGCGTACACCCCCCCAGAGCAGGGTGATGGCGTCATTGTTGGCCATGTTGCGATAGGGTTCGATACTCACCGGGACACCGCGTTTCATCTGGCTTGGGTTAACCCCGTAGCGCTGGATGGGCTGCGGAATTACAAGCGGGGCCAGGCCCTGGTTTTCGTCGCCAATGGCTTCGCCGCCAGGGCAGTCAAGTTTGACCAATATTTTAAGTTGCGCAGAAAGAACCGGGCTGCTGCCGATATGCATTACCCGGTAGTAAAGGCGCGCCGTACCATTTTGAATAAAACTCTCTGGCACTCTTAACATGACAGGCTGGCCAATACCGGCTTTGAAAATCTGCCGCGAGGCGACATAGCAACCATCCCAGAACAACTCGACAAGGTCACCTTCTTCCATGTTCTTGTAAGGGTTTATTGTAATAAGCAAGTGCTCGGCCGCGCGCGCGCACACAGTATGCCTTGCGGAGTTTGAAAGTACGGGCGGAGGGAGTTTGTTGAAACATGAGGTAAAGGGCATATTTAAAGATTCCTTTCCAGTATGTAAGGGAACGGTACACGTCTGCGCAGACCGGCCCTCGCTTTCAGCACCGAGTACTGGCCGCACATGGTTAACGCGATAAATATTTGCTTTTTGACAAGTGGCTGGGCTCGATTATTTTTATTAGATAAGAGTCTGTGGGTATGAGTGTCAAGGGCGAACAGAAGTAATATAAATGTCTCTGAATTATTCAGAATGTTCCTACTGAAAGAGTACTTTAAAGTTGCATGACAAGTAGTTCTGGCGATGAGCGATGAGTCATCAGTCTAAGTTTACAGGCTGTTTAATGGTCCTCTCTCACCAGGCCTTTGCACGCGCCCAATCACTCGGGACCTCAGCCAGCATGATTTTTTTGCGTTTTTGCCATTTATTTCACACTCCGTCTGCATAATCGCCATGCACGAGGCAGCTGGTCAGCCCGCTTTGTGATATTTAGATCTGGCCCAACATTTCGGAAGCCCACTCAAATGGCAACAAACCCACAGTTGATACCGCCTGTTCCCCGGTCCTCACGTTTCAGCATGCGCTGGTATTCCTGGGTATTACTGGTGGGGGTATTGGTCTACGGGCTCGCGTGGATCATGCATTGGGATGACCGCGGTGCGTTGTGGGTACTGGAGCGGTTTGAGAGCCCGTCCGAGCAGAACGAAAGCATATGGCTACCTGACTACAGGGCGGTGATTGATGCCAAGGTGTTGCCGGGAATGGAAAAGGACGAGGCATCGGACCTGGCCTATAACCCGCTGACCAAAACACTGTTCTCGGTGATGGGTAAAAACCCTTTTCTCGTGGAACTGACTCTGGATGGCGACGTACTGCGCAAAATCCCGCTGGTGGGCTGGAGCAACCCGGAGGGCCTGACAGTCATGGAGAACGGCCTGCTGGCCATTGTCGATGAGCGTGAGCATATGCTGAGCATCATCAACATCGACGCGGACACCAAGTCCCTGAATATTGCCGACTTCCCCAAGTACGACCTTGGGCCTTCGAAAAACCAGAACAAGGCCTTCGAAGCCATTGCCTGGGACCCTCGCCGCCAACAACTGCTGCTGGGTGAAGAGCGTCCGCCGCAGTTGTTTGTATGGAAGAGCGACGGTAGCCAGGTGCTAACCGGCAGCAAGCAGAAAGTGCCAAGCGATGAGCTGGATCTACGCAACCTGTCGGCCCTGAGCATCGATCCGCGTACAGGCCATACACTCGTTCTGTCGGCCGATTCGCACATGCTGCTGGAGCTCGATGAGCTGGGTGAGCAGGTCAGCTTCATCACCTTGCTCGGTGGCTTCAATGGCCTGAAGAACACCATTCCCCGGGCCGAAGGTGTCGCGATTGATGAACACGGCACGCTGTATATGGTGAGCGAACCGAACCTGTTTTATCGCTTCGAGAAGGTGGCCAAATAAATCCCGCGCTCGCGCAAGACATGTTGCCCGTTGAGGTTTAAGGTTCAATTCAGACAGCCGTGGTATTTCATTGGCCTGATCTGTTTAGAGTTCGACCCATGCGCCGTGTCAACCGCACTACCGTTTTTACTCTCTGTATAACGCTGGTGGCCTTGCTGGCCGCCGGCTTTGCCGCGCAACATTTTCGCCTGTTTGAACGGACCTGGTTCCAGATCAGCCAGATGTGGCACCCCGCCAATCCTGATGCAATCAACCTGGGAGACTACCGCGCCGTAATGCAGGGCAAGGTCATCGAAGGGCTTGAGGATGATGTCTCGGCACTGACCTTCGATCCATTGCGTAAGAGCCTGTTTACCGTGACCAACAAGAAAGCCGAGCTGATCGAGCTGTCCCTTGATGGCCGGGTCTTGCGCCGCATTGCACTGGTCGGGTTCGGCGATGCCGAGGCAGTCGAATTTATTGGCGAGAATACCTACGTCATTACCGATGAACGTCAACAGCGCCTGATCAAGGTCAAGGTCGACGACAACACCCGGGTTCTTGATGCCCGGGATGCCGAGCAATTGACGCTGGGGATCAATCAGTCGGGCAACAAGGGCTTTGAAGGTTTGGCTTATGACTCGGTGGGCAAGCGCCTGTTTGTAGCCAAGGAGCGCGACCCCATGCTGATTTATGAAGTGCGCGGCTTCCCTCAAGCTAACCCCCAGCAACCTTATGCCACCCATGTTGTGAGCAATCCGCGACGGGATGCACGGTTGTTTGTAAGGGATTTGTCGAGCTTGCAGTTTGACGAACGCACCGGGCATTTGCTGGCACTGTCAGATGAGTCGAAATTGCTGCTTGAACTGGGTCTGGACGGGCAACCGATCAGCACACTGTCGCTGAAGAAGGGCAAGCACGGTCTGACCCGCTCAGTGCCACAGGCAGAAGGCGTCGCGATGGACGATGAAGGGACTATCTATGTGGTGAGCGAGCCGAATCTGTTTTACGTGTTCAAAAAACCGGCTTTGTAGATGAGAAATGGCCGATCATTTTCTCTTGTGGGAGCGAGCCTGCTCGCGAAGTTCGTTCGCGAGCAGGCTCGCTCCCACAGTTGAAATTTTCCTGCTGACGCAGTTACTTGCTCAGGGTTTTCACGCCCTCAGGCGTGCCCAGCAACAGCAGGTCGGCCGGGCGGGCGGCGAACAGACCGTTGGTCACAACACCGACGATGGCGTTGATCTGACGCTCCAGCTCAACCGGGTTGGTGATCTGCATGTTGAACACGTCAATGATGATATTGCCGTTGTCCGTAACCACACCTTCGCGGTACACCGGATCGCCGCCCAGTTTTACCAGCTCGCGGGCCACGTGGCTGCGGGCCATCGGAATAACTTCAACTGGCAGCGGGAACGCGCCCAGCACCGGAACCAGCTTGCTAGCATCGGCGATGCAGATAAAGGTCTTGGCCACGGCGGCGACGATTTTTTCGCGGGTCAGGGCTGCGCCACCGCCCTTGATCAGGTTGAGGTTTTCGTCACTTTCATCGGCGCCATCAACGTAGAACTCAAGATCACTGACCGTGTTCAGTTCGTACACCGGAATGCCGTGGCCCTTGAGACGCGCGGCGGTGGCTTCGGAGCTCGCAACCGCGCCGTCGAATGCGCCCTTGTGCTGGGCCAGGGCATCGATAAAGCAGTTGGCAGTGGAGCCGGTACCGACCCCGACGATGCTCTTGTCATCCAGTTTTGGAAGGATGAAGTCGACAGCAGCCTGGGCTACGGCCTGTTTGAGTTGATCCTGGGTCATGCGGGCTCCGGGGCGGGAAGGGGGAAAAAGAAAGGAGCTGAGTATAACCCAAGGCTTTAAAACCTTTGGATTCGTATGGTCGCCTGCGCAAACGCTGGGGTAGACTCCTTGGTCCCTGCCAACCCGCCCAGTGAAGCTTTCCGATGCTCGAACAGTACGTTAAGAAGATCCTCACCTCGCGCGTTTATGACGTTGCCGTAGAAACCCCACTGCAAGCTGCCAACCAGCTTACCCAGCGGTTGGGCAACCAGATTTTGCTCAAGCGCGAAGATTTGCAGCCGGTGTACTCGTTCAAGATTCGTGGCGCTTACAACAAACTGATGCACCTGACCGACGCCGAGCGCGCGTGCGGCGTGGTGACGGCGTCAGCGGGCAATCACGCCCAGGGCCTGGCCCTGGCGGCCAAGGTGCTGGGGGTCAAAGCGACCATCGTGATGCCCAAGACCACCCCCGAGATCAAGGTCGAAGGCGTGCGCTCCCGTGGTGGCATTGTGGTGCTGCATGGCGACACGTTCCCCGAGGCGCTGGCCTACTCGCTGCAACTGGTCGAGAAAGAAGGCTACGTCTACGTTCACCCCTACGATGACCCGCACACCATTGCCGGGCAGGGCACCGTGGCGATGGAAATTCTGCGCCAGCACCCGGCACCGCTGGATGCGATCTTCGTACCGGTCGGCGGCGGCGGGCTGATTGCCGGTATTGCGGCGTATGTGAAGTACCTGCGCCCGGACATCAAGATCATTGGTGTCGAGCCCGATGACTCCAACTGCCTGCAAGCCGCGATGGCGGCGGGCGAGCGCGTGGTGCTGCCAACCGTGGGGATTTTCGCCGACGGCGTGGCGGTGGCGCAGATTGGCCAGCACACGTTCGATATCTGCAAGGACTATGTGGATGAAGTGATCACCGTCAGCACTGACGAGATCTGCGCAGCCATCAAGGATATCTTCGACGATACCCGCTCGATCACCGAACCTGCCGGTGCGCTGGGCGTGGCCGGAATCAAGAAGTACGTCGAGCAGCGCGGCGTGCGCGGCCAGACCCTGGTGGCAATCGACTCCGGTGCCAACGTCAACTTTGACCGACTGCGTCATGTGGCCGAGCGGGCCGAGCTGGGTGAAGGCCGTGAAGCCATCATTGCGGTGACCATTCCTGAGGTCCCGGGTAGCTTCAAGGCGTTCTGCCAGGCCGTGGGCAAGCGTCAGATCACCGAGTTCAACTACCGCTACCACACTGGCAGCGAAGCGCACATTTTCGTTGGCGTGCAGACCCACCCCGAGAACGATCCCCGCAGCGCGCTGCTGGCCAGTCTGACTGAGCAGGGCTTCCCGGTGGTCGACCTGACCGAGAACGAGCTGGCCAAGTTGCATATCCGTCATATGGTTGGCGGCCATGCTGCGAAGGTCAGCGATGAGCTGCTGTTCCGTTTCGAGTTCCCGGAGCGGCCGGGGGCGCTGTTCAACTTCCTCAACAAGCTGGGCGGGCGCTGGAACATCTCGATGTTCCATTACCGCAACCACGGCGCGGCGGATGGCCGGGTCATGGCCGGCCTGCAGGTACCGGCGGACGAGCGCCATCTGGTGCCGGCGGCGCTGGAAGAAATCGGCTACCCGTACTGGGATGAGAGCGATAACCCTGCCTACCAGCTGTTTCTTGGCTGATAGGCGCTACGCTGATTGAACGGCTCAAGGGATTAATCAAATGGAAACGTTCACAGCGTTAAAACTGCTGCATGGCGTGTCGACACTGCTGCTGTTTGTCAGCGCCATTGCCTTGCTGGTTGTGGTAATTCGCCGCTGGCGGGCAGGGGATAAAAACCTGTCAGGCGGAGTGGTGCAGCGGCCCTGGAGTTATGTTTGGGCGCTGATGGGCCTGTGTCTGCTGGCGTTGCCCGTCAGTGGCTGGTTTCTGGTGCATCTGGCCGGTTGGCCGTTGAGCCAGATATGGCTGCTGGCGGGCAGTTGTTTGTACCTGCTCGGCAGCCTGAGCTGGCTGTGGCTGGTGGTGCGCCTTAACCGTCTGCGCTTGGGGCGAATGGCCAGATACCCGTGGTTTACCCTGGTGCTGGCCATTTTTTGTGCAGTCTGCTTTATCGCCATCGCGGGATTGATGGGCGCCAAGCCGGTTTAAGCACACGTGCTTGTGTGGGAGCGGGCTTGCTCGCGATGGCATCACTGCGGTCTTGCAGAAAAACCGCGGCGATCTTATCGCGAGCAAGCCCGCTCCCACAGGTTGTGTGTCAGTCGCGCAGCGAGATGACTTCCCAGCCACGCTTGATGGCCTCCGCCCGCAAGTTCGGATCCGGGTCTACCGCCACCGGATGATCAACCTGCTCCAGCAGCGGCAAGTCGTTCATCGAGTCGCTGTAGAAGTAGCTGTCTTCCAGGCTGTAGCCGTTTTCTTCGATCCAGCGGTTCAGGCGTGTCACTTTGCCTTCACGGAAGCACGGTACGTCTGTGCTGCGACCGGTGTAACGGCCATCGATGATTTCGCATTCGGTGGCAATCAAATGTTCCACGCCGAGTTTTTCGGCAATGGGGGCCGTGATCACGCGGTTGGTGGCAGTGATGATCACCAGGGTGTCGCCGGCTTCACGGTGTTTGGCCAGCAGGGCATGGGCCTTGGGCAGCATCAGGCCATCAATGCAGTCGCGCATGAATTCGCGGTGCCATTGATCCAGTTGCGCCATGTCATGGCGGCCAAAGATTTCCATGCTGAAATTAAGGTAGGCGGCGTTGTCCAGCTTGCCGGCCAGGTAGTCCTGATAGAACGCGTCGTTGCGCGCCTTGTAGGCGTCTCCGTCGAGAATGCCCCGGCGGCACAGGTAATCGCCCCAGGCGTGATCGCTGTCACCGCCCAGGAGGGTGTTGTCCAAGTCGAATAAAGCCAGACGCATTGAGGTTACCCGTTGAGTTGCCTGAGAAAAGGCCACAAGAATACGGTCTTTTAACAAGAGTGCACATAAGGCAGGAAGGCGCGTTGCTGCTTTCACAACCTTTGTGGAACAATGCGGCGACATGCGTTTGCGAGGTTGTTGCCGTGATCGACCCCGATGGTTTCCGCCCTAATGTCGGGATTATTCTGACAAATGACGCTGGTCAGGTACTTTGGGCTCGCCGTATCAATCAAGACGCCTGGCAGTTTCCACAGGGTGGCATCAACCCTGACGAAACGCCGGAAGACGCCTTGTACCGTGAGCTGAACGAAGAAGTTGGCCTTGAACGCGAAGATGTAGAAATACTCGCCTGCACGCGAGGCTGGTTGCGTTATCGTTTGCCGCAACGCCTGGTACGTACCCACAGCCAACCGCTGTGCATCGGCCAGAAGCAAAAGTGGTTTTTGCTGCGCCTGGTCTCCAACGAGCAACGGGTGCGGATGGATTTGACCGGTAAACCGGAGTTCGATGGCTGGCGTTGGGTCAGTTATTGGTACCCGTTGGGCCAGGTGGTGACATTCAAGCGCGAGGTCTACCGTCGCGCTCTCAAAGAGCTTGCCCCGCGCCTTTTAACGCGCGCCTGACACGGAGTTCGACCCCGAGCCATGCTCAATACGCTGCGCAAGATCGTCCAGGAAGTTAACTCCGCCAAGGATCTCAAGGCGGCGTTGGGGATTATTGTGTTGCGCGTCAAAGAGGCCATGAGCAGCCAGGTCTGCTCGGTCTATTTGCTTGATCCAGAGACCAACCGCTTTGTCCTGATGGCCACCGAGGGCTTGAACAAGCGCTCGATCGGCAAAGTCAGCATGGCGCCCAACGAAGGCCTTGTGGGCCTTGTGGGCACCCGTGAAGAGCCTCTGAACCTCGAAAACGCCGCCGATCACCCGCGCTATCGCTACTTTGCCGAAACCGGTGAGGAGCGCTATGCCTCCTTCCTGGGTGCGCCGATCATCCACCACCGGCGCGTGGTCGGGGTCCTGGTCATTCAGCAAAAGGAGCGCCGTCAGTTCGACGAAGGTGAAGAAGCCTTCCTGGTGACCATGAGCGCCCAGTTGGCCGGGGTTATTGCCCACGCCGAAGCCACGGGTTCGATTCGTGGCCTGGGCCGTCAGGGCAAGGGCATCCAGGAAGCCAAGTTCGTCGGCGTACCGGGTTCGCCGGGCGCTGCCGTGGGTACCGCCGTGGTGATGCTGCCACCCGCGGATCTGGATGTGGTGCCCGACAAGACCATCACCGATATCCCCGCCGAAATTGCGTTGTTCAAGACCGCCCTGGAAGGCGTGCGCAACGATATGCGCGCGGTGTCCAAGAAACTCGCCACCCAGTTGCGCCCCGAAGAACAGGCATTGTTCGACGTGTACCTGATGATGCTCGACGATGCGTCGCTGGGCAGCGAAGTCAAAAATGTCATCAAGACCGGTCAATGGGCCCAGGGCGCGCTGCGCCAGGTCGTGACCGATCACGTCAACCGTTTCGAACTGATGGACGACGACTACCTGCGTGAGCGGGCGTCGGATGTGCGTGACCTTGGCCGTCGTCTGCTGGCCTATTTGCAGCATGATCGCCAGCAAACCATGGTCTACCCGGACAACACCATTCTGGTCAGCGAAGAGCTGACGGCCACCATGCTCGGTGAAGTGCCCGAAGGCAAGCTGGCAGGCCTGGTGTCGGTACTGGGTTCGGGCAACTCCCACGTTGCCATCCTGGCCCGCGCCATGGGTATCCCGACGGCGATGGGCGTGGTCGACCTGCCGTACTCCAGGGTCGACGGCATCCAGATGATCGTCGACGGCTACCACGGCGAGGTCTATACCAACCCCAGCGAAGTGCTGCGCAAGCAATACGCCGAGGTGGTCGAGGAAGAGCGCCAGCTGTCCCTGGGGCTTGATGCCCTGCGCGAGCTACCCTGCATCACCCCTGACGGGCATCGCATGCCGCTGTGGGTCAATACCGGCCTGCTGGCCGATGTGGCGCGAGCACAACAGCGTGGCGCTGAAGGCGTAGGTCTGTACCGCACCGAAGTGCCGTTCATGATCAACCAGCGCTTTCCCAGCGAAAAGGAGCAGCTGGCGATTTATCGCGAGCAATTATCTGCCTTCCATCCGCAACCGGTGACCATGCGCAGCCTGGACATCGGCGGCGACAAGTCACTGTCTTACTTCCCGATCAAGGAAGAAAACCCGTTCCTGGGCTGGCGCGGGATTCGCGTGACCCTCGACCACCCTGAAATCTTTCTGGTGCAGGCCCGGGCCATGCTCAAGGCCAGTGAAGGCCTGAACAACCTGCGTATCTTGCTGCCGATGATCTCGGGCACCCACGAACTCGAAGAAGCCCTGCACCTGCTGCACCGCGCCTGGGGTGAAGTGCGCGACGAAGGCACCGACGTGCCGATGCCGCCTATTGGGGTGATGATCGAAATCCCGGCTGCGGTTTATCAGACCAAGGAGCTGGCCCGTCAGGTCGACTTTCTGTCGGTGGGTTCCAACGATTTGACCCAGTATCTGCTCGCTGTGGACCGCAACAACCCACGCGTGGCGGACTTGTACGACTATCTGCACCCGGCGGTGCTGCAGGCCCTGCAGTCGGTGGTGCGTGACGCCCATGCCGAAGGCAAGCCGGCGAGCATCTGTGGAGAAATGGCCGGTGACCCGGCGGCGGCGATCTTGTTGATGGCGATGGGCTTTGACAGCCTGTCGATGAACGCCACCAACTTGCCGAAAGTGAAATGGATGCTGCGTCAGGTCAGCCTGAGTCGCGCCAAGGAACTGCTGGCCGAAGTGATGACCATCGACAACCCGCAGGTCATTCGCAGCACCATTCAACTGGCGCTGAAAAACATGGGCCTGACCCGCATGATGAACCCGGCGGCGATCAAGCCTTACTGAAAAGCGCCCTCACCCTAACCCACTCCCGGAGGGAGAGGGTTGGGGTGAGGGCTAGCGTCACACCGCCAGCCTTACCTCTCCCAACCGCCCCCCATGCGGCCCGAAGCTGTGTTCCACCATCACCCTTGACCCGTCTGCATTCACAATAAGCGCGGTGCTGGCACGGGTGCCATAGCTGGGGCTGGTGATAAACACACTCGACAGCAGACTCTCCGTGGCCAGACCTACGCCGGTGTCCGGCAGTTCGCTGAACGGGGCCGTCTGCGGGTCCTTGAGCAACGCCAGCAGCGCTTGTGGCTGCGGGTTGTCCAGCACCTCGGCCAGCGCGGCCTTGGCTTTGAGCAGTTTGGGCCACGGCGTATCCAGCCCGCCGTTGGACAAACCATAAATCCCCGCGCTCAGCGGTTGCGGCGCCAGGTCCCCGGAATTGAAATGCCAGAGCTGATCTGCGGTGCCCAACAGCAGATTAAAACCGGCATAGTCGACAGAACGTCGGCCTACCTGGGTGAAATACTCGGCAATTGACTGGTGGCCGGTGAGAAAGTCTGCCACCAGCTCGCCCCGTGAGCGCCGTGAAGGCGGCTTGTGCGGTTCGCGGATATTGGTCAGGGCCGCAAAGCGTCCATCGGCGCCGATGCCCAGCCAGGTTCCTCCCGCTTCAAGGTCGCGCCCGGCATATACCTGTGGCGCATTGGCCCACTGCGCCAGGGGTTTGGCGGGGCGGGCATAGAATTCATCGCGGTTGGCCGCAACGACCAAAGGCTGTGCATGGCCGGGGCGCCAGGCGAAGACAATCAGACACATGGGCAGTCCTTAATGTTTTTTTAACCACACTACTTATAGATTGCTCGGGCGGCTCGCGCCATACCGTGCAGCGCAGTGGAGCCAAAGCCCTTGCTCCGTTACCATGCGGATCAAATTTGGGGGGGGCGTCATGGAATTTCTGCTCTATCTGGTACTGGGAGGTTTTGCGGGGGGTGCTGGCCGGGCTGTTCGGGGTCGGCGGCGGGTTGATCATCGTGCCGGTGCTGGTGTTCAGCTTCACCTTGCAGGGTTTTGACAGCGAGGTGCTGACCCATCTGGCCGTTGGCACGTCACTGGCCACGATCATTTTTACCTCGATCAACTCGATTCGCGAGCACCATCGAAAAGGCGCCGTGCGCTGGCCTCTGGTGCTCTGGATGACGCTGGGCATCCTGATCGGTGCGGGCATCGGTGCGTTAACCGCAGAAGCCATTGCCGGCCCCCACTTGCAGAAAATCATCGGTGTGTTCGCCGTGGTGATCGCCATTCAGATGGCCCTGGGCTTGCAACCCAAGGCCACTGGCACGGTACCTGGCAAGGTCGGGCTGACCCTGGCCGGTACGGTGATTGGCTGGGCTTCGGCGATTTTCGGCATCGGCGGCGGCTCGCTGACCGTACCATTTCTGAGCTGGCGTAGCGTGCCGATGCAGCAGGCCGTGGCCACGTCGTCAGCCTGCGGGCTGCCGATTGCACTGGCAGGTGCAGCAAGTTTCATGATCATTGGCTGGCACAACCCCGACCTGCCCGCGCATAGTCTCGGTTTTGTCTACCTGCCCGCGCTGCTCGGGATCGCCCTGACCAGCATGTTTTTCGCCCGTTTCGGTGCGCGACTGGCCCACAAGCTCTCGCCACGCCTGCTGAAACGGCTGTTTGCCGCACTGTTGTTCTGTGTCGGCTTGAGTTTCCTGATCTAACAAGGAGTCGCAATGCTGCCTTACCCGCAGATTGATCCGGTGGCACTGGCCATCGGCCCGCTGAAAATCCATTGGTACGGCTTGATGTACCTGATCGGCATTGGCGCTGCCTGGCTGATCCTGTCACGCCGCCTCAACCGCTTCGACCCGACCTGGACCAAGGAGAAACTCTCCGACCTGGTGTTCTGGGTGGCCATGGGCGTGATTGTCGGCGGGCGCCTGGGCTATGTGCTGTTTTACGACCTGAGCGCCTATATCGCCAACCCGCTGCTGATTTTTGAAGTGTGGAAAGGCGGCATGGCGTTCCACGGCGGCCTGATCGGCGTGATGCTGGCGGTGTGGGGTTTTGGCAAGCGCAACGGCAAGTCATTCTTCCAGATCATGGACTTTATCGCCCCTGTAGTGCCCATTGGCCTGGGTGCAGGGCGCATCGGCAACTTTATCAACGCCGAACTGTGGGGCAAGGCCAGCGATGTGCCGTGGGCGATGATCTTCCCTACCGACCCACAACAACTGGCGCGTCATCCGTCGCAGCTTTACCAGTTCGCCCTCGAAGGTGTGGCACTCTTCCTGATTCTTTGGCTGTACTCGCGCAAACCCCGTCCAACCATGGCGGTTTCCGGGATGTTCGCCCTGTTCTACGGCATCTTCCGCTTTATCGTCGAATTCGTCCGTGTGCCGGATGCCCAATTGGGTTATCTCGCGTTCGGCTGGGTGACGATGGGGCAAATTCTCTGTATCCCGATGATCGCGGGCGGCCTGTTCCTGATCTGGTGGGCTTACCACCGCGATCCAGCGGCTCAAAAAGCTGCGTAATACATTCGGATGGCGGGGCTTATAGAGCCCCGCATTCAAACGGTAGGAAAACCATGAAGCAATATCTCGACCTCGTTGCCAACGTCATTAAAAACGGCACCCTGCAAGCCAACCGTACCGGCGTAAAAACCATCAGTCTGCCCGGCGCCATGCTGCGCTATGACCTCAAGGAAGGCTTCCCGGCCATCACCACCCGGCGCATGGCGTTCAAATCGGCCATTGGCGAGATGTGCGGTTTCTTGCGCCCGGTCAATAGCGCTGCAGACTTCCGCGCACTGGGTTGCAAGGTGTGGGACCAGAACGCCAACGAAAACGCCCAGTGGCTGGCCAACCCGTTCCGTCAGGGCGAAGACGACCTTGGCGAGATCTATGGTGTGCAATGGCGCAAATGGCCGGCCTACAAGCAAGTTGATCGCAGCAATGTGGCCGCTATCGAGCTATGCCTGAGCCAGGGCTATCGTCAGATTGCCGAAGGCGAAGAAGACGGCCAGGCCTATGTGGTGCTGTACAAGGCCATCGACCAGGTACGCCAGTGCGTCGACACCATCATCAATGACCCGGGCAGCCGCCGTATCCTGTTCCACGGCTGGAACTGCGCCCAGCTCGACGAAATGGCCCTGCCACCGTGCCACCTGCTGTACCAGTTCCACCCGAATGTCGAGACCAGGGAGATTTCCCTGACCCTCTACATCCGCTCCAACGACCTGGGCCTGGGGACACCGTTCAACCTGACCGAAGGCGCTGCGCTGCTGAGCCTGATCGGCCGCCTGACCGGCTATACACCACGCTGGTTCACCTACTTTATCGGCGATGCCCACGTGTACGAAAACCACCTGGACATGCTTAACGAGCAGCTAACCCGCGAGCCGTTCCCGATGCCCAAACTGGTAATCTCGGACCGCGTACCGGAATTCGCCAAGACCGGCGTGTACCAGCCGGAGTGGCTGGGCATGATCGAGCCGGGCGACTTCAGCCTCGAAGGCTACCAGCACCACGCACCAATGACCGCGCCGATGGCGGTGTAATGCCAAAGCCTGTGGCCGTTGCCACAGGCTGTTTCAATTGCCAGGCCCGGACTAACGAACGCGGCTCTCGAAGCGGCTAACGCCCGTCAGCTCCAGCACCAGCTCATCGCCCACATTCAGTGGGCCGACGCCCACCGGTGTGCCAGTCATGATCACATCACCGGCTTGTAGCGAGAAGCACGCAGCCATGTGCTGGATCATCGGTACGATCGGGTTGAGCATCAGGGCGCTATTTCCGTCCTGACGCACTTCGCCATTGATGGTCAAACGAATGCCGATATCGGCCAGGTCAGCAAAAGTGCTGCTCTGTACGAAAGGAGCCAGCACACAGGCGCCATCGAACGACTTGGCAATTTCCCACGGCAGGCCTTTGCCTTTGAGCTCGGCCTGTTTGTCGCGCAGGGTCAGGTCCAGGCCAGGGGCAAAACCGGAGATCGCATCCAGCACTTCTTCGGCGCTCGGGTTGTTCGACAGGGGCTTGCCGATCAGTACCGAAATTTCGGCTTCGTAATGCACCGAACCGCGCTCGGTGGGGATCGCAAAGCCGCCTTCCAGTGGCACGACACAACTGCCCGGTTTGATGAAGAGCAGGGGCTCGGTCGGGATCGGGTTGTCCAGCTCTTTGGCGTGCTCGGCATAGTTGCGGCCGATGCACACCACTTTACCGATGGGAAAGTGGATCCGGGTACCGTCGACATACTGGTGCTGATAGCTCATTGACCGACTCCGCTATTAAATACAGTTAACTTTAAACCGCAAAAATCTTGCCGGGGTTCATGATGCCTTTAGGGTCGAACACGGCCTTGAGCGCTTTCATGTACTCGATCTCAACCGGCGAACGGCTGTAGGTCAGGTAGTCACGCTTGGTCATACCCACGCCATGCTCGGCAGAGATCGAGCCGTTGTATTTCTCAACGGTTTCAAACACCCACTTGTTCACCGTCGCGCACTTGGCGAAGAACTCATCCTTGCTCAGGTTTTCAGGCTTGAGGATGTTTAAATGCAGGTTGCCGTCGCCAATGTGGCCGAACCAGACAATTTCGAAATCCGGGTAGTGTTCGCCGACGATCGCGTCAATTTCTTTCAAAAATGCCGGGACTTTCGACACGGTGACCGAAATATCGTTTTTGTATGGCGTCCAGTGGGAAATGGTCTCCGAGATGTACTCGCGCAGTTTCCACAGGTTCTGCAGTTGGGTTTCGCTCTGGCTCATCACGCCATCAAGTACCCAGCCTTCTTCCATGCAGTGCTCGAAGGTTTCCAGTGCCGCATTGGCAACCTCTTCAGTGGTCGCCTCGAATTCCAGCAGCGCATAGAACGGACAGTCGGTTTCAAACGGGGAAGGCACGTCGCCACGACCCATGACCTTGGCCAGCGCCTTGTCGGAGAAGAACTCGAAAGCCGTCAGATCGAGCTTGTTCTGGAAGGCGTGCAGTACCGGCATGATCGAATCGAAATCTGCCGTGCCCAACACCATCGCCGTCAGATTTTTCGGCGCACGGTCCAGGCGCATGGTGGCTTCCACCACAAAGCCCAGGGTGCCTTCGGCACCGATAAACAGCTGGCGCATGTCATAGCCGGTGGCGTTCTTGATCAGGTCCTTGTTGAGCTCCAGCACATCGCCCTTGCCGGTGACCACTTTCATGCCGGCCACCCAGTTACGGGTCATGCCGTAGCGAATCACCTTGATTCCGCCGGCATTGGTGCCGATATTGCCGCCAATCTGGCTGGAGCCAGCCGAAGCGAAGTCCACCGGATAGTACAGGCCGTTTTCTTCGGCCAGGTTCTGCAGATGCTCGGTGACCACCCCAGGCTGGCAGACCACGGTGCGGTCGGTCAGGTTGATGTCCAGCACCTGATTCATGTAGTCGAACGACACCACTACTTCGCCATTGGCGGCCACTGCAGCAGCGGACAGGCCGGTACGGCCACCCGACGGCACCAGTGCCACGTCATGGGCGTTGGCCCACAGCACGATGGCCTGCACCTGCTCGGTGGTTTTCGGGAACACAATGGCCAACGGGGCGGGAGCGAAATGCTTGGTCCAGTCCTTGCCGTAAGCATTAAGGGAGTCAGCGTCGGTCAAAACCTTGCCAGGCTCTACCAGGGTCTTCAGCTCATCAATCAAGGCAGGATGGGTCATCAACAGAACTCTCGAACAATTCATGGTCATCCTGAGAACGCTTCACGTCGCAGGAATGGGTGTTTAGCGGGGCGCTTATGCTAGCATACGACCCCCTCGCAGAATCGAGCCACAGGACGATTCTCGGGGCCGGTTTTCACGCCGGCCAGGTCAGCTCTCGCTGTCCATTCCCTGCCATTTTTTCTCTGGGACACAGGTTTACGCAGATGAGCAAGACTTCTCTCGATAAGAGCAAGATCAAGTTCCTTCTTTTGGAAGGCGTCCACCAATCCGCTGTTGAAGTGCTCAAATCCGCCGGGTACACCAGCATTGAGTACATCACCAGTTCCTTGCCTGAAGCCCAGCTGAAGGAAAAGATCGCTGATGCCCACTTTATCGGCATCCGTTCTCGTACCCAGCTGACCGAAGAAGTGTTCGATTGCGCCAAGAAACTGGTCGCTGTTGGTTGTTTCTGCATCGGCACCAACCAGGTCGACCTCAACGCTGCTCGCGAACGCGGTATCGCTGTTTTCAACGCCCCTTACTCCAACACCCGTTCGGTGGCCGAGTTGGTGCTGGCTGAAGCGATCCTGTTGTTGCGTGGCATCCCTGAGAAAAACGCTTCCTGCCACCGTGGCGGCTGGATCAAAAGCGCAGCCAACTCCTTCGAAATCCGCGGCAAAAAGCTGGGTATCGTGGGTTACGGCTCGATCGGTACTCAGCTGTCGGTTCTGGCTGAAGGTCTGGGCATGCAGGTGTTCTTCTACGACACCGTGACCAAGCTGCCATTGGGCAACGCCACCCAGGTCGGCAATCTGCACGAACTGTTGGGCATGTCCGACATCGTCACCTTGCACGTACCGGAAACCGCAGCCACCCAGTGGATGATCGGCGAGAAAGAAATCCGTGCCATTAAAAAGGGCGGCATTCTGATCAACGCCGCTCGCGGCACCGTGGTTGAGCTGGACGCCCTGGCTGACGCAATCAAGGACAAGCACCTGATCGGCGCCGCCATCGACGTGTTCCCGGTTGAGCCGCGCTCCAACGACGACGTGTTCGAAAGCCCGCTGCGTGGCCTGGACAACGTGATCCTGACCCCGCACATCGGCGGTTCTACCGCTGAAGCGCAAGCCAACATCGGTCTGGAAGTGGCAGAAAAACTGGTCAAGTACAGCGACAACGGTACCTCGGTATCGTCCGTGAACTTCCCGGAAGTGGCCCTGCCGGCCCACCCTGGCAAGCACCGTCTGCTGCACATCCACCAGAACATCCCGGGCGTGATGAGCGAGATCAACAAGATCTTCGCCGAAAACGGGATCAACATCTCCGGCCAATTCCTGCAAACCAACGAGAAAGTTGGCTATGTAGTGATCGACGTCGACGCCGAGTCTTCGGACCTGGCGCAAGAGAAGCTGCAGACCATCAACGGCACTATTCGCTGCCGCGTGTTGTTCTAAACGCCTCTCACTAAAAAGGGAGACCCTCGGGTCTCCCTTTTTTATGCGTCGAAAAAGCTTATTTCACATTAACCGTGATTTTTTCCGACACGATGCTTGGCTTGAACGGCACATGAACCTGGTTACCCAGCACCAGTTGCAGGGTGTGCTTGCCAGGTGGCAGGGTGACCTGGGTTTCGGTCTGGGCCTTGCCGAAATGGATATGGTTGGCATCGGCCGGGATCGGTGCGTTCTCGGCCGGCAACTGGTCGACATCGATCAGCAGGTGGTGATGGCCCGCATGCGGCGTGGCCTCGGTGATAGGCGCCAGAGGCATGCCTTCAATACCGAATTTAACGGTGAAAGTTTGATCAACCGTGGCACCGTCTTTAGGTTCGACGATAAACACTTTGGCGCCTTTTGGTGCAGGCTCCGATTCCAGGCCAGCCGCTGTGGCCATGACCGAAGCGCCCATCAATACAGAAGCCAGCGCAACACGAGACAGTAGAGCTTTCATTTTTTTCTCCGGTTTTTTGCAAAATTCTTCGGTGCCTGACAACTTAGAGCCAAACCGTTGTCCAACCCCGCAAGTGACCAACATAAAGCAAAGCGAACGTTAAATGCGATTCGCTTGCATCCCAACCAAAGGAGTGACCATGCGTTTATTGCCGGGCCTGATGCTTTTACTGCCACTGGCGAGCCCTTTTGCTCAGGCCGAACTGATCGACGACATCAACGACCGTGGTGAACTGCGCATAGCCCTGGAAGCCGACATGGCACCGTTCAGCTTCAAGCAGGACGGGCGTCTGACCGGCTTTGACGTTGAACTGGCCGAGTTGCTGGCTCAGGAACTGGAAGTACATTCCTCCATTCTGGTCACCGATAACGCTGACTTGCTGTCAGGGGTTGAGAGCGGCAAATACGATGTCGCGATCAATCATGTGGCTTTGACCCAGGAACTCCAGGATCGGTTCGATTTCAGCGAACCTTACAGCCATCTGCCAGCGCAGACGATTGCCCGGCAAGAGCAGCCGCGCTCACTCAACAGCCTTGCAATGTTTCAAGGCCAGACTTTAGGCGTAGCTCAGGGCAATGGGTTTGTCGAACGTGGGCCATTGGTCACGGTGGCGCAGAAAACGCCGGTCACAGATGAGGAAGTTGCCCTGGTAATCCCCTTCCAGAAAGGCAACCCGGCGTTCCAGGCCAGCCTGGACAAGGCCTTGCAGCGGATCAAGGCAGACGGGAGGCTGGAGGCGTTGTCGCAGAAGTGGTTCGGGATGTCTGCAAGACAGCCCTGAATACCCAATGTGGGAGCAGGCTTGCCCGCGATGGGAGCGACTCGGTAAGTCAGGCATACCGAGTTGTCTGCATCGCGAGCAAGCCCGCTCCCACCGAATACTCAGGGTTAACGAATCGCCTTCACATCCCCGGCCTTCACCTCAGCCGCCTGGTTGCCCCAACTGGTGCGGATGAAATTGACCACATCGGCCACTTCCTGATCCGACAAACGCCAGTCGAAAGCGGGCATGGTGAACGTCGATGGCGCTGTATGCGTTGCAGGCAACGTCCCACCCTTAAGCACGATATGTATCAACGACGTCGGGTCGGCCGACTGCAATACCGGGTTGCCCGCCAGGGCAGGGAACACACGGGTATAGCCGTGACCGTCGGTACGATGGCAAGCCGCACAGTTGTCGATGTACACCGCAGCGCCACGCTTGCTGTCATCACCGTTCCACAGGGCATCCGCCGCTGCCGGGTTGTACTGATGCGGTTTGTCAGCCGGATTCACCGCTGGCAACGACTTCAGGTAACGGGCAATGGCCGTCAGATCAGCGTCGGACATGTACTGCATGCTGTGTACGATCACATCGCTCATGCCGCCAAATACCGCACTGCGATCACTGCGACCGGTCTTGAGGAACTGCACCAGCTGGTCTTCGCTCCAGCTGCCCAGACCGTCCTTGTGATCACCGCGCAGGTTCTTCGCGATCCAGCCTTCCAGCGGTGCACTGCCTGACAGAAATGCCGGGCTATCACTGGCACTCAAGGCTTTTTCCTGCATGGTCAGGGCCCGTGGCGTATGGCATGCACCGCAGTGGCCCAAGCCTTCCACCAGATACGCCCCACGACTAACTACCGCGTCCTGCCCGGCTTGCGGCTTGAAATCTTCAACCGCAGGGGCAAACAGCCAGCGCCAGATCGCCAGCGGCCAGCGCATGCTCAACGGCCACGGGATATCGGCTTCCTGGTTCGCTTGCTCGACAGGTTTAACGCCCTTCATGAAGTAGGCATACAACGCCCGCATATCGGCCTCGTTAACCCGCGCATAGGACGGATACGGCATGGCCGGATACAAGGTGCTGCCGTTCTGCGCAACACCGTGACGCACGGCTTTGTCGAAATCTTCAAAGCTGTAAGTGCCAATGCCGTTTTTGGCTGGCGTGATGTTAGTCGAATAAATGGTGCCGATCGGCGTCTCCATCGCCAGGCCACCGGCGAACGGCTTGCCGCCCTTGGCCGTATGGCACGCCACGCAGTCACCGGCACGGGCGAGATATTCACCTTGTTTGATCAACGCCTGCGGGTCGCTTTCAGCGGCCACCGCCGAAAAGCTGGCGAGCAGGCTCAGGGTTGCGATAACAAGTGCTTTCATGGTCATCGCTCCTTATGCCTGAACCAGTGGGCCGGGGTTCTTCAGATACTGCTCGCGGATTGCCCGCGCCGACCAATAGGTCAATGCAGCCACCAGTCCCGTAGGGTTGTAGCCCAAACCTTGTGGGAAAGCCGATGCACCCGGCACAAACACGTTGTGCACGTCCCAGCTTTGCAGGTAACGGTTCAGTGCACTGGTTTTCGGGTTGGTCCCCATGATCGCTCCACCGTTAAGGTGGGTGGTCTGGTACGACGACGTATTGAAGTGGTCACCCACTTGTTTGCCGATACGCGCAATGGCCTTGGGGTTCATCGCTTCGGCGATCTTGCCCATTTTTTCCATCATGAAACGGTTCATCTTGATGTCGTTTTCTTGCCAGTCGAACGTCATGCGTAGCAACGGCTGGCCGTAGGCATCGCGATACACCGGGTCCAGATCGAGGTAGTTGCCACGGTAGGACTGATGCGCACCGTGGGCGTCCATCGACACTTGGTGAGTGTAGTAATCGGCGGTTGCACGCTTCCACGCGCTGCCCCAGGCCGGCGTACCCGGCGGGTTGGACGTGCCTGCAATCGGCCGGCTACCGGCCTGGTTGACCCACATCGGCGAGCCGCCGACAAAACCGTGCGGCCCGTGGTCGAAGTTGTCGGCGTTGAAATCATCAATTGCCACGCCATTGCCGCCTGCACCGATAAAGTTATTGGTGTGCACGTCTTTGTCGAAGTAGGCCTTGATGGTGCCCATGTTCTGGTAAGCAAAGTTTTTACCGACAACACCTTCGCCGGTTTTCGGGTCATACGGCTTGCCAATGCCCGACAACAACATCAGACGCACATTGTGGAACTGGAACGCGCCCAGGATCACCAGATCGGCCTGCTGCTCGATTTCTCGGCCCAGGGCATCGATATAGGTCACGCCGGTAGCCTTGGTTTTGCTGCTGTCCAGGTTGACCCGGATCACATGGGCATTCGGGCGCAGCTCGAAGTTCGGCAACGGCTTCAGGGCAGGAAGAATGTTTACGTTGGGCGATGCCTTGGAATACATGTAGCAGACATAACCGCTGCAAAAACCGCAGAAGTTGCACGGCCCCATCTGCGCGCCATAGGGGTTGGTGTATGGCCCGGAGGTGTTTGCCGACGGCAGGTTATAAGGCTTGTAGCCAACCTCATTGGCCGCTTTCTGAAACAGCTGTGCGGAGTAGGTGTTCTTCTGCGACACCAACGGAAAGTGGTCCGAACGGTCCGGCGCATAAGGGTTGCCGCCCTTGCCTTCACCGACCCGTTGGCCATTGACGGTCCAGGCCTGACCCGACGTACCAAAAACCTTTTCGGCATAGTCGAAGAACGGCTCCAGCTCTTCGTAGCTGACGCCGAAGTCCTGGATGGTCATGTCCTTGGGGATAAAGTTCTTGCCGTAACGCTCTTCGTAATGGCTGCGCATGCGCAGTTCGATCGGGTCGACCCGAAAGTGCACCCCCGACCAGTGCAAGCCTGCACCGCCCACACCGTTACCCGGCAGGAAAGCACCCAACTGGCGGTTGGGCAGGGCCACGTCATTGACGCTATGGCGAATGGTGACGGTTTCTTTGGAGACGTCCTGGAACAGCTTTTTGCGCACGCTGTAGGTAAGTTCGTCGATGACCTGTGGATAGTTGCCGTCAGGATAGGTGTCCTGCATCGGACCGCGCTCCAGGGCCACAACATTCAGGCCAGCTTCGGTCAGCTCTTTGGCCATGATCGCGCCGGTCCAACCGAAACCAACGATTACTGCATCAACTTTTTTCATAACGGTCGACATGCTCAAGCCCTCTCGCCGCGAATGGAAACTGCCGGGAAGGGGTATTGCTCGTTGCGTTCTACCCAGTCCATGAAATCAGCGCGCGCGCCGGGGAAGCCGATCATGGTCCAGCCGATCATGCCTTTGTTGCCACCGTGAATAGGGTCGCAAAAGAAGCCTTCCTTGGTGTTTTGCAGCAAAAAGCTGAAAAACATCTTGGCCGGGACGCTATCGAATTTAGGCGTGCCGGCTTCCAGCTGTTTGAGCACTTCGTCTCGGGTAGCGCTGTCTAGCCCAGCAAATGTTGAGTTATAGGCTTTTTTGCAGAGCTCCTCCGTGGCAGCAATACCCAGGCGATAGATCTGTTTTGGCACCAGTTTGCTCTGCCAGCCCATTTCCGGCGCAGCGTCGGCATTGAACGGCCCCTGCATAAACCACAGCGCGCCGCTGGCGTAAGGCGTGTTCATCTGACGGTCGATATATTCCGGAACGCCAGCTTCGAGCGCCCCCGGGCCTTGCTCGTCAGCCGGGATCAGACGCGCGACGGCGGCGTTAACGAACGCCCACTCTTCAGCCGTGAAGTACGTTGGTTCATAGGCCGGGCCTGATGCGGCAACAGGCGGCGCAGCGACCGGTGCGGCTTGAGCGTCTGGCGTAGCCATCAGAACGGAACCACCCAGGCCCGTGCTCGCAACAGTGACCACTGGAATCAGGGTCAGGGTTTTGCGCAAAAACTCACGCCGGGGGTTGTCTTGCTCAGACATGCGGGGCACCTCATCAGGCATTCACGGATTACAGCCGCTCATGGGCAGCTTTTCGTTTTGGCAGCGATACGGGTCGAAATCGACCTGAGAAAAAAAACGCAGGCAAAGTTTGGTTACAAATACTAACAGGCCAGGCGACCAGATGAATCGTTTCATGCGTAAATTTGCCGCACCAATAGCATCAGGCCATCACTGGCTGCGCCCTCACGCTTTTTTGACAAATGCCTGACACAGTTTTGATAAGTCATCCCTCAATCTAGCGTTTCAACTTCCAAATTCTTTGTAAATGGTCGAACTGATATGCCCAAAGCCCGGTTTTTTCCTGCTCTGTGCCTGACCTTGCTGGCAGCGTTTTCTGTGCCTCAGGCCCTGGCCGACGAAACAGCCCAGGCCCGGCCTGTACAGTGGGCACAGCCCATTGCCACGCAATACAACCTCTATCAAATGTCCCCGACCCTGTACCGCAGCGCACTGCCTGACAGTGCCGCGCAGCCGCTGCTGGAAAAATTACAGATAACCACCGTCATCAACTTCTTGCCTGATGCCGACAGTTCCTGGCTCAAGACTCCAGGCGTCGCTCAAGTCCAACTGCCTTATCGCACCAACCATGTAGATGACACCGATGTGCTGGCCGCGCTGCGTGCCATCCAGACGGCACAAGCACAGGGCCCTGTATTGATGCACTGCAAGCACGGTTCGGACCGTACCGGGCTGATGGCGGCGATGTATCGCGTGGTCGTGCAGGACTGGAGCAAGGAAGACGCCCTGAAAGAAATGACCCAGGGCGGCTTTGGCGAAAACTCGCACCACAAAGATGGCGAGAGCTACATGATGAAGGCGGATATCCCACAGTTGCGCGCAGCCCTGAGCAGCGGCGCATGCAGTACCAGCCCTTTTGCTTCATGCGTGGTGAAGAACTGGCTCAAGTCCTGAAGATACCTACACGCTCGCGGGCGGCTGGCCCATAAACATCTCGAAAGACTCATGCAGCGGGCGTTCGATGCCCGGTGCATGGAAGGCTTCGCGATAGGCCAAGCCCGTTTGTGGGTCAAACACACCTTGCTGTTCAAACCGTGCAAAAACCTGCTCAGCCATCGCTTCGGCCCATTCATTGACGAAATAAGCGCCATCATGGCCCGAGACGATCGCGTCGAAAGTGTTGGCAGATCGGTCGTTCTGCGCCAACGGTAACGGCTGGAGTTCATTGTGTGCACTGCGCCAGATCTCTTCCACGCTGCGGCCATCGCCCCAGGTGCGGTGCAGTTCAAAATCAAACAGCGCAAGCCCAAGCTCGCGGGCCGTTTCAAGCCAACGCTCGGCACTGCGCGCTTCAAGTACTTGGTCTATCTGCTCATAGGTCAGCTCACTGTCATGCTGGGCATGCCTGGCCAACCAGCGCAGACCGTCCCGTGACCAGCACCACTTTTCAGCGCATTTGCCTGAAAACCCGGACGCCTCAGCATTCAGTACATCCACGCGGGAAAATGCACCGTAGGGACTGCGGGTCAGCAGTTGCTTCATGCAACAACCCAACTCATGGAAAAGCAGGGTTAACTGCTGCGGCGTCAGCAGTGATGGGGAGCCAGGGGATTCGGGTGAGAAGTTGCCATAGAGAATGGCCACCGGGGTGGTCAGGCCCCCTTGCTGATTGATTCTGCGGTTACGTGCCGACTGCATCCAGCACATATTCGGCTTGGATTCACGAAGGTAAGGATCGAGATAAAGATGCCCCACCCGAATACCTGACTCGACCACTTCAAACAAACGAACGTCCGGGTGCCAGGTATCAAACGATACCTGTTCGACCAGATCGACCGCGAAGAGGCGCTTGACGAGTAACACGATGCCTTCAAAAACACGTGTGAACGCAAAATATGATTTCAATTGATCGCCCGCCAGCGGGCTTAGTTGCAGAGCGCGTTTTTGCGCCAGAAACAACAGATCCCATGGTTTGAGTCCGTCGTATTGCATGGCCGACGCCAGGGCATGCAGCTCTGCGGTTTGAGTTGAAAAAAATGCCGACTTGCGTTCAATTCGAGTGCGCAGAAAACTCAGCACCTCATCAACCGAGGTTGCCGTCTTGCCCTGCAGGCTCAGCTCGGCATGGCTGTCATACCCCAGCAGGCGCGCCTTCTGCTGACGCAGCCTGAGCAGATCATGGAGCACCGGGCCATTGCCATATTGCCCGCCTGCGGGGCCCTGCTCGGAAGCCCGCGTGTTGTAGGCCGTGAACAACTCCTCGCGCAGCGCCCTGTTTTCGCATGAGCGCATGATCGCGGTGTAGGTAGCGCGCTCCTGAAGAGTTATCAGCCAGCCTTGCAGGTCGGCGTCCGTGGCAATGTCTGCCAACTGCCCCTTGAGTTCACTCGCAAGCCCCGCAAGCAAGGACTCATCGGTAACCAGCTTGCTCCAGGATTTTCTGGATTGTCGTGCGTTTTCGTAAAAAACCCATTCCTGTCGTGATATCTCGTGGTTGAGCTCGATGAGTTCGCCTCTGCCAGAGGCTGACAGCTCACTCCCAGCCAACCGGTAGTCGCGCAGTATCTTGCCCAATAGAGCCTGCTGCGAGCGATCAAATTGCATGGCTTCAGGGCTTTCTGCCAAAGCCTTGCAGGCCAGATAAAGCTCGCGATTTTGCAAGACTTGCGCCTTGTAATTGTAGGCAGCCAGAAAGCATTGGCCGATGTCTGTTTCCCATGACACTTCTCTTGGTACCTGCCCCAGTGTCGTGATGACGGCAATGGCTTCATCCAGCCGCGCCGTCAGGGCTTCCATCGGCAACACCAGGCCCGACCATGTGGGTTGGGACTGGGCACTGACGATTCGGCTGATTGACTGCAGGTTGTCGGCAACAATGTGTTCGATTGCCGGCTTGAGATGTTCTAGACGTACCTTGCTGTAAAGGGGCAGAAGGGGCGCGCTCAACAGCGGGTTGGTTGGCTCCATGGCAGCATTCCTTGAAAGTTCTGCTTCATTTCGGGCTGAGTATCGGTGGGTTCTCAGCCTATTGAGACAGGGATTTCAGGGGGGCTATCTATGTAGTGCAGCCTCAAAAAGCTCAGCGTTCAGCCCATTTATACAAGGCAGCCTTACGCTGTTCGGGGGGCAATTTACCCAGCTGTTCAACTTCGGCATAAAAACTCGGCCAGTCGCCGCCCACGTGCTTGAACAGGGCTGCGAAGGCAGGCACCCATTGATCGTAAAGACCGAAGGGCAACAATTTGGCGTTATTGAGAGGGCCATTGACCCACGCGTCATAGCGCGGATTTCCCGCCCATTGCTCATCCCGTAACTGACGATAATCACGGCGCATTCGTTCGAATGCAGCGGTTTTACGCTGCTGCATTTCGGCTGCCGGCAACGGCTGTGCATAAAGGGTCTTCAAGCGCTGGCGAGTGTCGAGCACCAGGGTGATAAATTGTTCACGTTGCTGCACATGGCTGCCGTCGGAGGGTGGCAAGCCTTGTTCGACGCGCCATTGGCGGGTGCCTTCCTGTTCCACGAAACTGGCAAAAGACTCATTGAATTCAGTGTCGTCCTTCACATAAAACTGCTGATGGGCCAGCTCGTGAAAGATCAGTGTGGCCAAGCGCTCATCACCCCAATTGAGCATGCCATTGAGGATCGGGTCATCAAACCATCCCAGGGTGGAATAGGCTTCAACGCCGCTGACAAACACGTCCATGCCCTGCTGGCGTTGCAGGGCCGCCTCGCCTCGCGCCGCTCCCTGGCTGTAATAACCCCGGTAGGCCACGCACCCGGCTATGGGAAAGCAATGGGTGACGGGGTCGAGGGAGTACGCCGGGGTGGCAAAGACATTCCACACCACGTACTGCCGTTTCAGGTCGGCATACAGACGATAGCTCTGGTTGTCCGGCAGGTGTAAATGCTCGCTGGCGAAGGAGCGCGCAGCCTGGGCTTTTGCCAATTGCTCACGCAACGCTGTCGGGCGCCGGGGATCAACAATCACCTTGCTCACGGGTTCACGGGCCTGCAATAAATTCCATTGGCCGGCGGCCAATTGCGAGTAGTAGCCCGCACTGGAGCAACCGCTGAGCAGAAGCGGCAAGGCAAGGACCAACAAGCCGCGAACACGCGAGGTCATAAAGCGATCCAGTAGGCGAGTGATGTGACCATAATGCACGCTATGCTTGCGTAACACTTTTTTTGGACATCATCATGCGCACGCTTTTGTGGTTGCTGGCTGCTTGTCTGCTCAGCGCCTGTACCAGCACGCCAATCCCCCCGGCTGATCCCGCCATGGCCTGGGTCGAGCTTGAGACCCAAACCGGCAAGCTGGTAATGGCCGAGCGTCTGGATAACAAGCGACAGGCCGATGGCCGCTATTTTCAAGTAACGCCAGGTAGCCACGAGTTGATGGTGCGCTTCGATTTCGAGGTGTTTGTCGGCGGCATGGGTATGTTCAGTGACCCACAGGAGCGCCTGTGTTACGTCACCGTCGATTACGACAACTTCCAGCCCGGCCAGCGTTACCGGCTACAGGCCCGCTCACTGGGCTTCAACGCCTACGCCCGGCTGTACGACGCAACGGGCAAGGTGGTCGCCGAGGAGCGGCTGGTCAACTGCTTACCTTGAAGGCTGACGGTCGTTGTTCTGGTAGATGATTTTCTTGGTGCCGCTTTCACACGAACCAACCACCATGTTCTCGTCATGAACTTCTTCATTGCTCACGATTTCGAGGGTGTAGGACGACACATTGTTCGCCTGGATCTTGGCTTCGATTTCGGCTTTCAGTTCTTCGCACGGCTTGGGCGCCGCCAGAGCCGAGGTGGCCAAGGCGCAGCAAACTACAGCTAGAGCAAAACGTTTCATGGTGAGACTCCCTTGAGGCAGAACGCAAAGTCATGATCTGACGCGAGTAACGACCATTCGATCACATATCGCACAGCGCAGGACTGATCTGTCGCAGCCGGGTATCGATTGTGCCCCGCTAGCGGTTAGCGGGGCACACAGGTGGTGTCAGCTCACCAACGTCGCGTCGAGGGTGATTTTGGCGTTCAGTACCTTGGACACCGGGCAGCCCTCTTTGGCTTTGGTGGTCAGTTCGTCGAATTGCGCCTGGGTGGCGCCGGGCACCTTGGCCTTGAGCACCAGATGCACGGCCGTAATTGCAAAGCCGCCGTCCACTTGATCCAGGGTTACTTCAGCAGTGGTATCGATACTGTCGGCCTTGAGGCCGGCATCACCGAGAATCATCGACAAGGCCATCGAGAAACAGCCTGCATGGGCTGCGCCGATCAGCTCTTCGGGGTTGGTGCCCTTACCGCCTTCGAACCTCGCCTTGAAGCCATAAGGCGCTTCGCGCAGCACGCCGGTTTCTGTGGAGATGGAGCCAATGCCGGTTTTAAGGTCGCCTGCCCAATGAGCCGATGCTTTCTTTTTAATACTCATGCGTGCCTCCTGAAGAACGGCGCGAAGGTTTCACGCCTTGAATGAACTAGTGAGGGTAGTTCGCCCCACAAAGTTCACCCTGTCGGACCAATCTTCATTTTTAGTAGCTCAATTCCCAGTCGACCATTGAAACTCGGGTATATGCCCATATTGCTGTAAGTACTGGCAGGTTATGCGAGCACCCTGACCTGCATCCCACCTGGAGTAGCCGGCTGATGAAACGACTGTCTGACATCAAATTCTCGACCCTCGACCTGGTCCCTGTCCGCGAAAACGGCAGTGCAGCCCAATCGTTGCGTAATTCGCTGGATCTGGCACAGCATGTGGAAAAATTCGGCTACAACCGTTTCTGGGTAGCGGAACACCACAACATGGATGGGATTGCCAGTTCGGCGACCTCGGTGTTGATCGGTTATCTCGCCGGCGGTACGTCAACCATCCGTGTCGGCTCGGGCGGCGTGATGCTGCCCAACCATGCGCCGCTGGTTATCGCCGAGCAATTCGGTACCCTCGAAAGCCTGTACCCGGGACGCATTGACTTGGGCCTTGGCCGCGCGCCCGGCTCGGATCAGATGACCGCCCGCGCCCTGCGTCGTGAGCGTTCGGGCAGTGCCGATGATTTCCCGCAGGATGTGGCCGAGCTGATGCGCTATCTGGGCCCACGTACTCCCGACCAACGGATCATCGCCATGCCGGGCACTGGCACCAATGTGCCGGTCTGGCTGCTGGGCTCCAGTCTGTTCAGTGCACAATTGGCCGGTGAACTGGGTTTGCCTTACGCCTTTGCATCACATTTCGCACCACGGTTGATGCATGAAGCGATTCGCGTTTATCGCAACCACTTCAAGCCTTCTGCCGTGCTGGACAAGCCCTACGTGATGCTGGGCGTGCCGCTGGTGGCTGCTGACACCGACGAGCAGGCCGAGTACCTGGCCACCTCGGTGTACCAGCGAATCCTGGCGCTGATGCGCGGGCAGAGTCTGGTGCAGCGCGCGCCGGTGGCGACGATGGACGGTTTGTGGCTGCCCCACGAAAAAGAGGCGGTGATGAGTTTCCTGGGCCTGGCGATGGTCGGCAGCCCGCAGAAGATCAAGGCCAAGCTGGACGTGCTGGTCGAGCAGACCCAGGCCGATGAGTTGATTTTTACCTGTGATCTGTACGAACACGCAGACCGCATTCACTCGTATGAATTGCTGTCGCAGGTGATGAAAGGAGCCTGACGCAAAGGGAAGTGTGGGAGCGGGCTTGCTCGCGATGGTATCGACGCGATTGATCTGAAACACCGCAGCGTGCGCATCGCGAGCAAGCCCGCTCCCACAAGATCTACTACTGCGCTGGACTTACCCGCGCTTGTAGACAATTTCTTTGGTGCCGGCTTCGCAAGAGCCCACTACCTTGCCGTCAGCGGCAGCACCTTTTTCCACAACCGTCAGCGAATAATGTCTGGCGCCGTTAGCTTCAATCTTCGCCGCAATTTCGCTTTTCAGTTCTTCGCACGGCTTGCCCGCCGCGAACGCCGTTCCTGCCAGACTCAGCAAACCTACAGCCAATAAAAGCTTTTTCATCGGTCACATTCCCCGGTCAAAACAAAAAGGGTGCAATGCGAACATGCCGCATTGCACCCAGACTGTGTAGCGGACTTTATGGCAAACGGCCAGTCCGCGGGGCAAAACCTTGCCTCAAATCAACTGCTGGCAATCCTGAAGCCGATTTTGAGCGTTACCTGATAGTGCGCCACCTTGCCGTCCTTGATATGGCCGCGGGTGTCGATCACCTCGAACCATTCAAGGTGCTTGATGCTTTTGTTGGCTTCGGCCAGTGCATTACCGATGGCGTCTTCTATGCTGGTCGGGGACGAGCCTACCAATTCGACTTTCTTGTAGGTGTGATGGTCAGACATAACGTTCTCCTTTGTCGTAAATCAAAGCCTAGCAGCGAATGTGCTAAATACTTTGTAGGCAATCTAAAAGGAAAAGTTCAGGTTAACTGCACTTTCTCACGCCCCTGTAGTCCGACTTAACAAGCACCTCACTCATCAATGCAGGAGAGCCCTAATGGCTAGCAACTCTTTACGTAAAGCCTCATTGCAAAGCATGGAAGCAGAGATCGAGAGCCTGCTCAAGTCTCTTGAAAGCCTCAAGCACGACGCTTCGGACGAGTCCAAAAAGACCCTTGGCATCCTCAAAAACAACGCCGAGAACGCGCTGAAGCATTCACGTCATCTGCTCAGCGATGCGCTGGAAGAAGTGAAGGACAAAACCCGCGAAACCGCGATCGCTACCCGTGAATACGCCCAAGAGCATCCGTATGCCACCGCTGGCGTTGCCATCGGCGCACTGGGTCTGCTGGCAGCCTTCCTGTTGTGCAAGCGCGGCAATTAATCTGCGCTGCGCGCAAGCTCTGCCTTGAGCCATTGCGCAAGTTGCCTGGCGCGTCCGTCTGCGGCGCGCTTGGGCAACCATAACGTCAGTTGCCCCGGGGTTTCATTGAAGCCCCAGGGCGCAGCCAGCCGTCCTGCTTGCAGGTCCTGGGCCACCAGCGGCTCGGGAGCAATCGCCACACCCAGCCCCGCAACGGCGGCTTCCAGCAAGTAATACAAGTGCTCAAACCCCTGCCCGTATTTTAAATCCTTCGTCTCAATTGCGTTTTTTTGCGCCCAGCTCGGCCATGCCTGCGGCCGCGAAGTGGTGTGCAGCAACGGTTCGTCGAGCAAGGCGCTGGCCGGGGCATGGCGCAGTTGTTCGTACCGCGCATAACGGGGACTGACCACCGGGCCAATGCGCTCGCTGGCTAATTCGTAAACCTGCATGTCTGCTGGCCAGGGTGGCTCGGCAAACACCAGCAATGCATCCAGCCCGGGGCGACGCGGGTCCAGATCGCCTTCACCGGCCGACAGGTGCAGGCGCAAGTCAGGCAAGTCGGCATTCAATCGGCCCAGGCGCGGAATAAACCAGCGCGCCAGCAAACTGCCTGAACAGCCGAGCACGAACGGAGCGTCAACCTGGCTTTGCGTGAGTTCAGCGCATACATTTCTCAAGCGCTCAAAGGCTTCGCTACTGGCATCCCGCAAGCGGATACCGGCTTCGGTCAGCTTTAGCCCGCGCCCTTCCTTGACGAACAGGCTCACCCCCAGGTGCTCTTCCAGCACTTTCAATTGCCGACTGACGGCACCGTGGGTGACGTGTAGCTGCTCAGCCGCCTGGCTGACGCTGCTCAGGCGGGCGGTGGCTTCAAAGGCACGCAGGGCATTAAGAGGGGGGAGATCGCGGCTCATGGTATCTGTGAGTTTTCCTGACAGGTTACGGCGATCTTATCGGTTTTCATCCCGGGCTGTCACGGGTACAGTCAGGCCCATAGACCTTCGCCATTTTTTATCTGGAGCGTCACATGACTCAATCCACTTTGCGTACCGGCCCTGATGCCAATGGCCTGTTTGGCTCATTTGGCGGCCGTTATGTGGCTGAAACCCTGATGCCGCTGATCCTTGACCTGGATCGCGAGTACGAGCTGGCGAAAAAAGACCCTGAGTTCATCAAGGAGCTGGCCTACTTCCAACGCGACTACGTGGGCCGCCCAAGCCCGCTGTACTTCGCCGAGCGGCTGACCGAGTTCTGTGGCGGCGCCAAGATCTACCTCAAGCGCGAAGAGCTGAACCACACCGGCGCCCACAAGATCAACAACTGCATCGGCCAGATCCTGCTGGCACGGCGCATGGGCAAAAAACGCATCATCGCCGAGACCGGCGCCGGCATGCACGGCGTGGCCACTGCCACCGTGGCTGCGCGCTTTGGCCTGCAGTGCGTGATCTACATGGGCACCACCGACATCGAGCGCCAGCAGGCCAACGTGTTCCGCATGAAGCTGCTGGGCGCCGAAGTGATCCCGGTGGTGGCCGGCACTGGCACCCTCAAAGATGCAATGAACGAAGCCTTGCGTGACTGGGTGACCAACGTTGACAGCACCTTTTACCTGATCGGCACCGTGGCTGGCCCGCATCCTTACCCGGCGATGGTGCGCGACTTCCAGGCCGTGATCGGCAAGGAAACCCGCGACCAGATGCAAGCACAGGAAGGCCGCCTGCCGGACAGCCTGGTGGCATGCATCGGCGGTGGCTCCAACGCCATGGGCCTGTTCCACCCGTTCCTGGATGACACCAGCGTTGAAATCATCGGCGTAGAAGCCGCCGGCTACGGTATCGAAACCGGCAAGCACGCGGCCAGCCTCAATGGCGGTGAGCCGGGCGTGTTGCACGGCAACCGCACCTTCCTGTTGCAGGACGACGATGGCCAGATCATCGACGCCCATTCGATTTCCGCAGGCCTGGACTACCCGGGCATCGGCCCTGAACACGCCTGGTTGCACGATATCGGTCGTGTCCAGTACACCTCGGTGACCGACGCTGAGGCGCTGGATGCCTTCCACAAATGCTGCCGCCTTGAAGGCATCATCCCGGCCCTGGAAAGCGCCCACGCGCTGGCCGAAGTGTTCAAGCGCGCACCGACCCTGCCGGCCGATCACCTGATGGTGGTCAACCTTTCGGGTCGCGGCGACAAAGACATGCAAACCGTGATGCACCACATGGAACAGTCTCAACAGGAGCAACACTGATGAGCCGCCTGCAAACGCGCTTTACCGCTCTCAAGGAACAAAACCGCGCGGCGCTGGTGACCTTTGTCACCGCCGGTGACCCGGATTACGACACCTCGCTGGCCATCCTCAAAGGCTTGCCGGCAGCAGGCGCCGATGTGATCGAACTGGGCATGCCCTTCACCGATCCGATGGCCGACGGCCCGGCGATCCAGCTGGCCAACATCCGTGCATTGGGCGCCAAGCAGAACCTGGCAAAAACCCTGCAGATGGTTCGTGAATTTCGTACCGGTAACAACGACACTCCGCTGGTGCTGATGGGCTATTTCAACCCGATCCACCACTATGGCGTGGCGCGTTTTATCGCCGAAGCCAAAGAGGCGGGCGTAGACGGCCTGATCGTGGTCGACATGCCACCCGAGCACAACAACGAGCTGTGCGACCCGGCGCAGGCTGCAGGCCTGGACTTTATCCGCCTGACCACGCCAACCACGGACGACGTACGCCTGCCGACCGTATTGGCTGGCAGTTCGGGCTTTGTATATTACGTTTCGGTGGCGGGCGTGACCGGTGCCGGTTCGGCCACCACGGAACAGGTGAGCGCGGCTATCGAGCGTCTGCGTCGGCATACTGATTTGCCGATCAGCGTGGGCTTTGGTATCCGTACCCCTGAACAGGCTGCGGCAATTGCCCGCCTGGCCGATGGCGTGGTGGTGGGCTCGGCCCTGATCGACAAGATCGAGAATGCAGCGACGCCTGAACAGGCGGTGGATGGTGTGCTGAGTTTGTGTGCTGCGCTGGCTGAAGGTGTACGTAGCGCCCGCTAGATCAAGAGCCCCTCTCCCGGAGGGAGAGGGGACTGATTGGGGGATGTCACCACACATCGGCTCCCTCTCCCCCCGGGAGAGGGCTGGGGTGAGGGCAAGAGGCTTACACAGTATTACTTCTGCGTCCCGTCATCATGCAGCAGGTTGGCCTGGGTCAGGTTGCTGCCTGCCGGTACGCTGCGGGTCAACCATACGTTGCCACCAATGGTCGAACCCTGACCAATGGTGATACGCCCCAAAATCGTCGCTCCCGCATAAATCACCACATCATCCTCAACGATCGGATGACGTGGATGGCCTTTTTGCAGCTGTCCCGACTCATCCGCCGGGAACCGCTTGGCACCCAACGTCACCGCCTGATAAATCCGCACACGCTCGCCAATAATCGCAGTTTCACCAATCACCACACCCGTGCCGTGATCGATAAAGAAACTGCGGCCAATCTGCGCGCCGGGGTGAATGTCGATCCCCGTGGCCGAATGGGCGATTTCTGCGCTGATGCGCGCCAGCAGCGGTAGCCCGGCACGGTACAGGTGGTGCGCCAACCGGTGATGAATCACCGCCAGAATTCCCGGGTAGCACAGCAGCACTTCATCGACGCTGCGCGCCGCCGGGTCACCGTGGTAAGCGGCCAGTACGTCAGTATCGAGAATGCTGCGCAAACCCGGCAATGCCAGGGCGAAGTCCTGAATCAGCAAGGTCGCCGTCGCATCCACTCCCTCATCCGGCAACCCGCCCTGACGCGCGACATAACGCAACTCCAGCCGGGCCTGGGTCAGCAACGCATTGAGGGCTACGTCCAGGGTGTGGCCCACGTAGAAATCTTCGCTCTCTTCACGCAGGTCCACCGGGCCCAAACGCATCGGAAACAAAGCACCGCAAAGAGCTTCAAGAATATCGGCCATTGCAGCACGCGACGGCAGCTCGCGACCGCCCTGTTCGCCACTGACGCGGCCGTTTTGCGTACGCCACTGGTTTCGCGCCGCGCGCAGTTGGCAGACGATGGCCTGCAATTGCCAAGGATTGGAACGATCACTCACGATGAATACTCCGCACGCTGGCGGCTGGATCAACCAGCCGCGAATAGGCAATGATTTTACGGTATCAAAACGTTTGCGACTCCGGCAATCAAGCCTTAACGCCGGCGCCAGAGGCGCCAACCCACCGCAGCGCTGATCAACAGTAGCAACCCGCCCAAAATGGCCATGCTCAAGCCGTGATAGCTGAATAGCGGCTTTTCGATGCGAATGTACCCGGGCTCGGCAAACAACTCGCGCAGTGCGGCATTTGCCTGCTCCAGGTTAATGGCCTGCAACTGCCGGGCAGGGTCGGCAAAACGGCCTTCATCGTAGTCTCCCAGCGAGGCCCAGTAGTAATCGGCCAGCGCACTGCTGCCTTGCACCGTCCACGCCTGACGGGAAATGGCCGTTTGCTTGAGTCGGGCAAACACCTGCGGATCCAGCCCGTCCTTGAGCAGCCGTGACGTGAGTTGCTGCATCACCTCACGGGCCCTGGGCACGTTCTCGCGTTCAAGATCCGCATTCAGACTCAGAAAACTCACGCCGCCAAACACCTCGCGCTCAGCCCAGGGGCCGTAAGACAAGCCGTGCTTGAGCCGCAGTTCGCTGTACAGCGCCCACTCCAGATAATCGCGCAGCAGGGTCCAGGTTTCATCGGATTGCCCTTCGATAACCGGTTCGGGCAGCAACCAGTGCAGGGTTGCCGTGTCGCCGACCACACCGCGCACCAGCTCGCGCTCTGCGTCGGCCTTGGCATCGATGGCGGCCAGGGGACGGTGCTCGCTGGGGTCAACCGGCTCGAGGGCACCGTAGGCTCGCTCCAGATAAGCTGGCAAGAAACGGTCAAGGTCGCCGACGATAATCAGTGTCATGTTGTTGGGCGCGTACCACTTCTGGCGTACGGCCTCTAACTGCTGGCGCGTCAGGTTATGCACTTCGGCCCGTTCGGCGCACTTCAGGCCCAATTCGACAGCCAACTGGTTGCTGGCGCTGTGGCCCAGGTCCTGACGGTCCAGCCAGCGCTGCAAGTGCGAATAATGGCCGCCGTCTTCGCGCTCGACCACCTGCTTGGCGTCGCTGATACGCTGCTCGGTCAGCTGTGTGCGGGTCAGCAACCCCAGCAGCAGGTCGAGAATCTTGCGCTGATTTTTTGCCGGGGCCTCGATTACAAAGGTGGTATCGGCGCTGCTGGTAAAAGCGTTCCATTCGCCCCCCAGCGCTTGCATGCGCTCCTCCAGCCCCCCTTCACCGGTGTCGTCGATGCCGCTGAAGAGCAAATGTTCCAGCAGATGGGGCAATTGCTGATCGGCGCAGGAAAAGTCATCCATACCCACCCCTACCACCAGCCGAATGGCCACATGATCGCGATCGTTGTTGGGTTTGAGGATCAGTTGCAGACCATTGGGCAGTTGATAGCCCTCAACGCTGTAGCGATCCAGGGCAAAGCCTTGGGCAGCGCCAAGCAGCAAGCAGATAAACAGCAGGCAACGCATAAAAAATCCCTGAATTCTCGAATCCTTGAGCCCGTGCAGCTTAGTCGCTGCATAACGGCTGACAACAGCCCGACGTACAACGTTCAAGGCGAATGTTGCGTGTCGGCTGCGTCATCAAGCTCCAGGGCCCCGGTTTCAGAGGTCTCCAGCACCACGTAGGCGCTGCCGCAAAACAGCGAGTTAAGGCGTTTCATGTCCGCGATCAGCTCCAGATGCATAGAACTGGTCTCGATACTTTGTGTGACTTTACGCTGCAAGCGACTTACGTGAGCGTGGGCCAAACGCCGCTCCTGGGCGCGAAAGCGGCGTTTTTCACGCAGCAATTGGCGGGCGTTCTGCGGGTCGGAATTGAGAAACACCGTCAGCCCAAGACGCAAATTATCGATCAACTGGGTTTGCAGGCCCACCAGCTCCTCCAGCCCTGTTTCTGAAAATGACCGGCGCTGGGAGGTTTTCTGCTGCTGGACTTTGCGCAGCATGCGTTCGATTACATCACTGGCAAGTTTGAGGTTGATCGCCAGTTCGATGATTTCAGCCCAGCGCCGACTGTCCTGCTCGCTTAAATCCTCCCGAGGCATTTGTGCCAGATAGAGTTTTACCGCGCTGTAGAGCACTTCGACTTCATCGCTCAACGTGCGCATTTCCGCGGTGATAGCGGTTTGCTTGCCGCGTAGAACGTCGAGCATATTGACCAACATGGTGTCGATCAGGTCGCCAATGCGCAGGGTTTCGCGCACCGCATTGGCTAGCGCCAGGCTCGGTGTATCGAGGGCGGCGGGGTCCAGGTGGCGCGGTTTGGCGACACCGTTGGTTTGCTCGCGCTCAGGCAGCAGCCAGGCGCAAATGCGCGCCATCAGGCCTACTGTCGGCAACATCAAGAAACAGCGGGCGGTGTTGTAGAGCAGATGGAAGCCGATCACCAACTCCTGGGCGCTATAGCTCAGGCTGTCCATCCAGGCCACCAGCGGGTCGAGCACGGGCATGATCAACAACAGGCCGATCAGCTTGTACAGCAGGCTGCCCAATGCCACCTGCCGGCCCGCTGCGTTCTGCATATTGGTACTGAGAAACGCCAGTATGCCGCTGCCGATATTGGCGCCAATCACCAGGCCGATGGCCACATGCAGGCTGATAACCCCCGCGCCCGCCAATGTGGCGGTCAGCAGCACGGCTGCCAGGCTTGAGTAAGACACCATGGCGAACAGGGCGCCAACCAGGGCATCGAGCAGAATATCGCCGGTCAACGAAGCAAAAATCACCTTCACGCCCTGAGCATGGGTGATGGGTGTGGCGGCTTCGACAATCAATTGCAACGCCAGGATGATCAAGCCCAGGCCAATGCCCACCCGCCCCAGTTGCCCGGCACGGGTTTGCTTGCGGGTCAAAAAGAAAATCACACCCAGAAAAATCAACAGCGGCGACAGCCACGACAGGTCGAAGGTCAGCACCCGCGCCATCAAGGCCGTACCGACATCGGCACCGAGCATGGTGGCCAGCGCGGGAGTGAGCGCCATCAGCCCCTGGCCGACAAAGGAAGTGACCAGCATGGCCGTGGCGTTGCTGCTCTGCACCATGGCGGTAACCACGATCCCCGCGACAAAGGCAAACATGCGCCTGGAGACGTTTTGCCCGATGACATGGCGCAGGTTGGTACCGTAGACCCGCAAGATGCCGGTACGGACGATATGCGTGCCCCAGATGAGCAAGGCCACGGCGGAAAGCAGATTGAGCAGGGTCAGCATGCTGGCTCCCTGTGGTAGATGTGTCTAAGGATCAGATAGCTGCGGGCCGTTCCTACAGATGTTTCTTAAGATGTAGTCGGCAATTGAGCAGAGCGCCAGCATCGCATAGCAGGGGCAGGGTTGAAAGATTAATACCTCGTAGCAGCTGCCGAGGAACGAAGGCTGCGTCCGGCTGCGCAGCAGTCGTAAAATCGGCGTTTGCGGTGTGTCAGGCACACCATAGGCTCAGACTTTACGACCGCTTCGCGCTCGAACGCAGCCTTCGTTCCTCGGCAGCTGCTACGCGATTGCTGTGTTACAGCGTACTGAACAGCGGGAATGTGCCCAGCAGCAGCGCGGCGACCATGATGCACAGGCACACCAGAATCGCCCACTTGAGGGTGAAACGCTGGTGATCGCCAAACTCGATACCGGCCAGGGCTACCAGCAGGTAGGTCGAGGGCACCAGCGGACTGAGCAAATGCACTGGCTGGCCGACAATTGAGGCACGGGCCATTTCGGCGGCAGTGATGCCGTAGTGGCTGGCCGCTTCGGCCAATACAGGCAGTACCCCGTAGTAGAACGCATCGTTGGACATGAAGAAGGTGAAGGGCATGCTCACCAGCGCGGTGATCACCGCCAGATACGGCCCGAGCGCAGGCGGAATCACGGCCAACAGGCTTTTGGACATGGCATCGACCATCCCGGTGCCCGACAGGATGCCAGTGAAGATACCCGCGGCAAAAATCAGCCCAACCACTGCCAGGACACTGCCAGCATGGGCCGCTACACGGTCTTTTTGCTGTTGCAGGCAAGGATAGTTGACGATCATCGCGATACTGAACGCGACCATAAACAACACGGGCAGAGGCAGCAGGCCGGCAATCAGCGCGATCATCAGCGCCAGGGTCAATGCACCGTTGAACCAGATCAGTTTAGGTCGACGTGCATCTGGATACTGCGACACGCTGATTTCGCTGTGGTCGACTTCATCGCCGTGCAGGTGCAATTCGCCCAGACGCGCACGCTCGCGCTTGCCGTAGAACCAGGCGATGACCAGGATCGCTGCGCAGCCGGCGAGCATTGCCGGGATCATCGGTACAAAAATATCCGAAGGATCGACGTGCAGCGCACTGGCCGCCCGTGCTGTCGGGCCGCCCCAGGGCGTCATGTTCATCACGCCGCCGGCCAGGATGATCAGGCCGGCCATGATCCGCGGGCTCATCCCGATACGGCTGTAGAGCGGCAGCATGGCCGCCACGCAAATCATGTAGGTGGTCGCGCCGTCGCCATCCAGGGACACCACCAGCGCCAGCACCGCCGTGCCCACCGAGATTTTCAGCGGATCACCCTTGACCAGCTTGAGGATCTTGCGCACTGCCGGGTCAAACAGACCGGAGTCGATCATCAGGGCAAAGTAGAGGATGGCGAACATCAGCATCACCCCGGTAGGGGCCAGCTTGGTGATGCCTTCGAGCATCATCGGGCCGATTTTCGGGGCAAAACCGCCGAAAATGGCAAACAGGATGGGCACCAGAATCAGGGCGATCAGGGCGGAAAGACGCTTGGTCATGATCAGGTACATGAATGTAATGACCATGGCAAAGCCAAGGAAGGTCAGCATGAAAGTCACCCTTATTGTTGTAGTAAGGCGCTGACCGCGGGTTGTACGCGTGGCAGGCCAACCGGTCTGTTGCCGGTAATGACTCGATGCTAGAGAGGGAAGCTTTCAGCCAGCTTTCGCTGGCAAAAGTTCTTACAGAAGGGAGAGTTGCATAAATCTTTGTAGCAGCTGCCGAAGGAACGAGGCAGCTGCTACAAAGAGCGGGATTTAATCCAGCTTGAGGACTTTGGCCAGGACGATTTTCGGACCTTTCATCTTTTTGATGATGATGCGCAGGCCTTCGACTTCCAGTTGTTCTTCTTCGGCCGGAACCCGCTTGAGGGTGTCGTAGATCAGGCCCGCGACGGTTTCGGCTTCAACGTGGTCAAGGTCCACACCCAGCAAGCGTTCAATCTTGAACAGCGGCGTGTCGCCGCGCACCAGCAGCTTGCCAGGCTGATACGACAGAATGCCGCGCTCGGCCTTGCGGTGTTCGTCCTGGATATCACCTACCAGCACTTCCAGCACGTCCTCCATGGTCAGGTAGCCCACCACCTTGCCGTCAGCTTCTTCAACCAGGGCAAAGTGCGCGCCGCCCTTGCGGAACTGCTCAAGCAACTGACTCAGCGGCATATGCCGCGACACCCGCTCCAGCGGTCGGGTCAGTTCTTCAAGGTTGAAGGTTTCGGGCAAGTGGTCCAGGTCGGCCAGTTCCAGCAGCAGATCCTTGATGTGCAGCAAACCGACGAAGGTGTTGGTGTCGGCATCATAGACCGGGTAGCGGCTGAATTTGTGGCGACGGAACAGCGCCAGGATGTCCTTGAGCGGCGCCTTGGAATCCAGGGTCACCAGGTCTTCGCGGGAGTTGGCCCAGTCGACCACTTCCAGCTCGCCCATTTCCACGGCAGAAGCCAGCACGCGCATGCCCTGGTCGCTCGGATCCTGGCCACGGCTGGAGTGCAGGATCAGCTTGAGTTCTTCACGGCTGTAAGCGTGATCGTGATGGGCACCGGGCTCACCCTGGCCGGCAATACGCAAAATCGCGTTGGCACTGGCGTTGAGCAGGTAAATCGCCGGGTACATGGCCCAGTAGAACAGGTACAGCGGCACGGCGGTCCACAGCGACAGGGTCTCTGGCTTGCGGATGGCCCAGGACTTGGGCGCCAGCTCACCGACCACGATGTGCAGGTAGGAAATGATAAAGAAGGCGGTAAAGAACGATACGCCCTTGATCACTTCAGGCGACGAGACGCCGATGGCGCCCAGCAGCGGCTCCAGGATATGGGCGAACGCCGGCTCGCCGACCCAGCCCAGGCCCAGCGAGGCCAGGGTGATACCCAGCTGGCAGGCAGACAGGTAGGCGTCGAGCTGGTTATGCACGGTGCGCAGGATCTGCCCGCGCCAGCCGTTGTCTTCGGCTATCGCCTCAACCCGGGTGGAGCGCAATTTGACCATGGCAAATTCGGCCGCAACGAAAAAACCGTTGAGCAAAACCAGGATCAAAGCAAAAAGAATCATGCCGAAGTCGGCGAAGAGTGTCGCGAGGGTCAAGCCAGGGGAAGGGTCCATGATGGAGTTTTACGGGTTCCGTCGTTACAGATAGGGAGGTATGGCCAAACAATGTAACGGCTGATGTAGCCCTTGCCTAGTGGGAAAGGGCTACAGGGCCTAGTCAATAAGTGTCTTTGGCTGGGGTTTTGTCACCTGGCCCGGTGCGAAATGGCAGGTGAAGGTGCTGCCGTGTCCCAATACGCTGCTGATCTCCAGCCGCGCGCGGTGGCGCAGCAACACATGCTTGACGATCGCCAGGCCCAGCCCGGTGCCGCCGGTGCTGGCGTTGCGGCTGGAATCGACACGGTAGAAGCGTTCCGTCAGGCGCGGCAAATGCTTGTTGTCGATACCCACGCCCGAGTCCTGCACGCTCAAGTGGGCGCCCGCGCTGTCTGCCCACCAGCGAATGCGTACGCTGCCGCCATCGGGGGTGTATTTGACGGCGTTGAACACCAGGTTGGAGAACGCGCTGCGCAATTCGGCTTCGCTGCCCTTGAGCGCGCAATCGGCTTCCACGTCCAGGGTGATCGTCTGGTTGCGCTGACCGGACAACGCCTGGGCGTCGCTCTTGATCGAACGCAGCAAGCTGTCGATGGCCACCGGCTGGTTATCCGAGGGGTAGTCCGTGGCCTCCAGCTTGGCCAGCAACAGCAGGTCGTTGAGCAGGGTCTGCATGCGTTCACCCTGTTGCTGCATTTGCGACAGGGGGCGCTTCCAGCGCGGGTTTACGTCGTCGACGTTATCGAGCAGGGTTTCAAGATAGCCACAGATCACCGTCAACGGCGTACGCAGTTCATGGGACACGTTGGCGATAAAGTCTTTGCGCATCTGCTCCAGTTGATGAATGCGCGTCACATCGCGCACCAGCATCAGGTGTTCGTTGTTGCCGTAGCGGGTGATATAGAGCTGGATGCGCAAGTGATCGTTGACCGGCGAGGGGATATCCAGCGGTTCGCCATAATTACCTTGCTCGAAGTATTCCTTGAAGCGCGGGTGGCGTACCAGGTTGGTCACTGGCTGGCCGCTGTCCTGTGGCGTCTTGAGACCCAGCAGGGTCTCTGCGGCGAGGTTCCACCACTCCAGGTTGCCGTCACTGTCGAGCATGATCACCGCGTCCTTGAGCGCCGCCGTGGACTCTTGCACGCGATCGATCACCGCTTGCAGTCGCCCGCGTACGCGCTGGTCACGGCGCTGCAGGTGGTAGATGCTGTCGAACACCTCGCCCCACAAACCGTAGCCATCGGGCGGTGCTTCGTCGGGTTTGTGCTGGCGCAGCCACTCGTGCAGGCGCAGCAACTGCTTGAGGGTCCAGCCCAGATAGAACGCCAGGCCAATGGCCAGGCTCCAGCCGTAATAGCCACTGATCAGCCCGACCAGCAGGCAGCCAGTGACCAAAAGCAACAAATGACGGATCAGAGTGCCATGCCAGTTTTGATTCACGTCGCGCGAGTCCTTGCTTGCCGCTGGATCAGTGAGAGCCGGTATCAGGCCTTGGTGGAAAACCGGTAACCGGTACCACGCACGGTTTGTACCAGATTTTCGTAAGCCTCACCGAGCGCTTTGCGCAAGCGGCGGATATGCACGTCCACAGTGCGCTCCTCCACATACACGTTGCCGCCCCAGACCTGGTCCAGCAACTGGCCCCGGGTGTAGGCGCGCTCCTGGTGGGTCATGAAAAATTGCAGCAGGCGGTATTCAGTGGGGCCCATTTCGGCAGGGGTGCCGTCGATGGTCACGCGGTGGCTGATGGGGTCGAGCAGCAGGCCGCCGATCTCGATGGGCGATTCGGCATCGGCCGGGCCGGCGCGGCGCAGCACGGCCTTGAGGCGGGCGACCAGCTCACGGGGGGAGAATGGTTTGGTGATGTAGTCATCCGCGCCCACTTCCAGGCCCTGGATCTTGTTGTCCTCTTCACCCTTGGCCGTGAGCATGATGATGGGAATATCGCCGGTCAGCTCTTCGCGCTTGAGGCGTCGGGCCAGCTCAATGCCCGACGTACCGCCGGGCAGCATCCAGTCGAGCAGGATCAGGTCCGGTTTACGGTCCACGATAATGGCATGGGCATCCTGGGCATTATCGGCTTCAAGGCAATCGTAGCCCGCCATTTCCAGGGCCACGGCGATCATCTCGCGGATCGGCGCCTCGTCATCAACGATCAAAATGCTCCTGCCAACCATGCCGTAATCCTCTCGTCATTAAACTGTCTTGTGGCGCATTAGATAACGCAATTATTGCAGTCGTGTGACAGCTTTGGGGATGGGCGCGCGCTAACGGTTCGTGAACTACGCTTTAGTCTCAAATCGTACAACCACAAAAAGGACGATTCCAATGACATCTAGCTCGTTTTCCCTAAAGACATTGCTGCTGGCCGTAGCCTTCACCTTGCCCGGGTTGGCGTATGCGGCTGAACCGGCGATGACCAAGGACGGCATGCTGGTCGACCACAAAGGCATGACCCTCTACACCTTCGCCAAGGATGCGGGCGGCAAATCGATGTGCAATGACAAGTGCGCCGCCAACTGGCCGCCGCTGGCAGCCGAGAGCACAGCCATGGACATGGGCAAGTGGACGGCCATCAAGCGCGATGACGGCCACATGCAATGGGCCTATGACGGCAAACCGCTGTACACCTTCGTGATGGACAAGAAAGCCGGTGACATGACCGGTGACGGTAAAATGGACGGGGCGTGGAAGGTGGCCAAGCCATAGGAAGATCAAAAAAACCCTCACCCTGACCCTCTCCCAATGGGAGAGGGGACTAAAAGCAAAAGCAGATGTACGCCTCACTGAAGATCGGCTCCCTCTCCCTCCGGGAGAGGGCTGGGGTGAGGGGTCTTGATCTCAGGCAAAAAAAACCTCGCCTCCCTGTCACAGGGGGCGAGGTTTTTTATGACGCTGTCTTAAACCGCGCTGGTCGACTGCGGACGACGCACGTCCGGCTGCTTCCACGATTCCGCCGCAGACTCATCGATAGCCTGCTGAATCGCCTTTTTGCGGTGCTCTTCAGCGCGGCGGCTGAAGAACCACACCATGAAGGTCACCAGTGACACTGCCAGCAAAATCAGGCTGGCCACGGCGTTGATCTCAGGTTTGACCCCCAGGCGCACCGCCGAAAACACTTCCATCGGCAAGGTCGTCGACCCCGGCCCCGACACAAAACTGGCCAGTACCAGGTCATCCAGCGACAGGGCAAAGGACATCATTGCGCCGGCCGCCAGGGAGGGCGCAATCATGGGAATGGTGATCAAAAAGAACACCTTCCACGGCTTGGCGCCCAGGTCCATGGCCGCTTCTTCGATCGACAGATCCAGCTCACGCAAGCGCGACGACACCACCACCGCCACATAGGCCGAGCAGAACGTCGTGTGCGCGATCCAGATGGTCACCAGGCCACGTTCTTGCGGCCAGCCAATCATCTGCGCCATCGCCACGAACAGCAGCAACAGCGACAGACCGGTAATCACCTCTGGCATGACCAGCGGCGCCGTCACCAGGCCGCCAAACAGCGTGCGACCCTTGAAGCGGCTGATACGCGTCAGCACAAATGCCGCCAACGTACCCAGTGCCACCGCTGCAATCGCCGTGTACAGGGCGATTTCCAGCGAGCGCATCACCGAACCCATCAGTTGCGTGTTGTCCAGCAGGCCCACGTACCACTTCAACGACCAGCCGCCCCACACCGTCACCAGCTTGGAGGCGTTGAACGAGTAGATCACCAGAATCAGCATCGGCAGGTAGATGAACAACAACCCCGCGACCAACATAAAGCTAGAAAAACGGAAGCGATTCATATCTTGCCCTCCAGCTCTTTAGCCTGGCTGCGGTTGAACAGAATGATGGGCACGATCAGGATCGCCAGCATGACCACGGCAAGCGCAGACGCCACCGGCCAGTCACGGTTATTGAAGAACTCTTGCCACAGCACTTTACCGATCATCAGGGTTTCCGGGCCGCCCAGCAGTTCCGGGATCACGAACTCGCCCACCACCGGGATAAACACCAGCATGCAGCCGGCGATAATGCCGTTTTTGGACAGCGGCACGGTGATCTTCCAGAAGCTGTTGAAGGTGCTCGACCCCAGGTCTGACGCGGCTTCCAGCAAGCTGGTGTCGTGTTTCACCAGGTTGGCATACAGCGGCAGGATCATGAATGGCAGGTACGAATACACAATGCCGATATACACCGCGATATTGGTGTTGAGGATCTGCAGGGGTTCACTGATCCAGCCCATCGACATCAAGAAGCCATTGAGCAGGCCGTTGTTGCTGAGAATGCCCATCCACGCGTAGACGCGGATCAGGATCGCGGTCCAGGTCGGCATCATGATCAGCAGTACCAGCACGGTCTGCATCTCTTTACGGGCATTGGCGATGGCATAGGCCATCGGATAACCGATCAGCAGGCACAGCAGGGTGCTGAAGAAAGCCATCTTCAGGGAGCCCAGATACGCGGCGATATACAGTTCATCGTCGCCGAGCATGGCGTAGTTGCCCAGGTTCAGCAGTACCTGGATTTTCTGGTCAACGTAGCTATAGATCTCGGTATACGGCGGAATCGCGACGTCCGCTTCGGCAAAGCTGATCTTCAGGACGATGAAGAACGGCAGCATGAAGAACAAAAACAGCCACAGGAATGGAATCCCGATGACCATATGGCGGCCACCGGGGGTTATTCGTTGCAGTCGGCGTTTGAGTTTTCGCATGTTCATGAGCGCAATACCACGCCGCTGTCGTCTTCCCACCACACGTAGACTTCGTCGTCCCAGGTCGGGCGGGCGCCACGGCGTTCGGCGTTGGCCACAAACGACTGCACCAGCTTGCCGCTCGGCAGCTCGACGTAGAACACCGAGTGCCCGCCCAGGTAAGCGATGTCATGCACCTTGCCGCGCGACCAGTTGTATTCGCAGGTCGGCTTTTCGGTGGTGACGAGCATTTTTTCCGGGCGAATCGCGTAGGTGGTGTGCTTGTCTTCCACCGAGGTGCTCACGCCGTGACCGACGTAGATGTCGTTCTCCAGCTCCGGGCACTTGATCCGCGCATAGCCTTCGGCGTCATCGACCACTTCACCGTCGAACAGGTTGACGTTGCCGATAAATTCGCACACCAGGCGGCTGACCGGGGTTTCGTAAATGTCGATAGGGCTGCCGATCTGGGCAATCCAGCCCAAATGCATGATCGCAATACGCTGGGCCATGGTCATGGCCTCTTCCTGGTCGTGGGTCACCATCACGCAGGTCACGCCCACGCGCTCGATGATCTCAACCAGTTCCAGCTGCATCTGCGAACGCAGTTTTTTGTCCAATGCGCCCATTGGCTCATCCAGCAGCAGCAACTTCGGGCGCTTGGCCAGCGAACGGGCCAGGGCAACACGCTGGCGCTGGCCACCGGACAACTGATGGGGCTTGCGCTTGGCGTACTGGCTCATGTGGACCAGCTTGAGCATCTCGCCCACGCGGGCATCGATCTCGGCGGTCGACATCTTGTCCTGCTTGAGGCCGAAGGCGATGTTCTGCGCCACGGTCATATGCGGGAACAGGGCATAGGACTGGAACATCATATTGATCGGCCGCTCATAGGGCGGCAGGTCGGTGATATCAACACCGTCAAGGAAGATACGACCCTCTGTTGGGCGCTCGAAACCGGCGAGCATGCGCAGCAAAGTGGATTTGCCCGATCCCGATCCGCCGAGCAGGGCGAAGATTTCGCCCTTGTTGATTTCCAGGGACACATCGTCCACGGCAATCGTCTCGTCGAATTTCTTCGTGACCCGGTCGATTTTGACCAGCACCTGCTTAGGTGTCTGGTCGCCCTCGAGGGCTTTCTTATAGGCGCCGGAGGCAACAGCCATTACGTAACTCCCAACAAATTTAGCAGCCCGGCCTTGATGGCCGGGCCTTGGATAGGTGGTCTGGCGAGATTACTTGCCCGTCTTGACCTTGGTCCACGTACGCGTCATCAGACGCTGTATTTTCGGGGGCAGCTCGGTTGAGACGTATGTCTTGTCCAGCACCGCCTGGGTTGGGTAAACCGCTTCGTCGGTACGAATGGACTCATCCATCACCTTGTCGGCCGCCGGGTTAGGGTTGGCATAACCGACATAGTCACTGACCTGAGCGATCACTTCAGGCTTGAGCAGGTAGTTGATGAATGTGTGGGCCTCCTTGACGTTGCTGGAATCCTTGGGGATGGCCAGCATGTCAAACCACAGGGCGCCGCCTTCCTTGGGCACGATATAGGCGATGTTCACGCCTTTTTTTGCATCCTCGGCACGCGCCTTGGCCTGGAATACATCACCGGAAAAACCAATCGCAACGCAGATGTTGCCGTTGGCCAGGTCGGAGATGTATTTGGAAGAGTGGAAGTAGGTGACGTATGGACGCACCGACATCAGGACTTCTTCAGCTTTCTTGTAGTCCTTGGGGTTGGTGCTGTTGGCATCCAGGCCCAGGTAGTTGAGTACGGTAGGCAGCATTTCATCCGCCGAATCCAGGAAAGCCACGCCGCACTTGGTGAGCTTCTTCATGTTCTCGGGTTTGAACACCGCATCCCAGGAGTCGATACTGTCGACGCCCAGCACTTCTTTGACTTTATCGACGTTGTAGCCAATGCCGTTGGTGCCCCACAGGTAAGGCACGGCATATTGATTGCCCGGGTCATTGGCCTGCAGGCGCTTGAGCAGGGCCGGGTCGAGGTTGGAATAATTCGGCAACTGCGCAAGGTCGAGCTTCTGGAACGCACCCGCCTTGATCTGCTTGCCCAGGAAGTGGTTAGACGGAACGACCACGTCATAACCGGTACGCCCGGCCAGCAGTTTGCCTTCCAGGGTTTCGTTGGAATCAAAGACATCATAAATCGGCTTGATGCCGGTCGCGGCTTCAAAATCAGCCAGCGTGTTCGGCGCGATATAGTCCGACCAGTTGTAAATGTGCACCGTGGGTGCCGCTTGTACGCTGACGGCAAGCGTCAAACCAGCTCCGACCAGCAAGGTCTTGCGAAACAGAGATATAGACACGTGATGGTCCTCTAAATAGTTGGGCCTGAGTTGCCCGCGTCATACGGCAGTCGAACCGCCAAAGACAAAACCGGCGCGCAACTTACCCTCGATAAACCTGCACAGCAAAGTTTTCCGCGAATAATTGCCCTAACACCTTGTTTTTCCGACCATTGCGCCGGTTTTTGTGAAACCGGAAGGCATCAGCCCTCCGGTCTCAATCGCAGCCTTCGGCAGCGGCTACAAGGGGCGAGGCGTTATTTACCGGACTTGATTTTGGTCCAGCTGCGCGTCAGCAACCGCAGGGTGGTCGGTGGCAAATCGCTGATAGCGTAGAGCTTGGCCTTCACTTCATCGGACGGGTAAATGCTCGGGTCGCCCGAGATATCTTTATTCACCAGCGGCGTTGCAGCCTTGTTACCGTTGGGGAAACGCACGCTGTTGGTGATTTCGGCCATCACTTCAGGCTGCATCAGATAATTCATCCAGGCATAGGCGGCGTCGACGTTCTCGGCATCCTTGGGAATGGCGACCATGTCATAGAAGCTGCCGGCACCTTCTTTAGGGATCGCGTACTTGAGCTTGACCTTGTCACCGGCCTCTTTGGCGCGGGAAATGGACTGTTCAAGGTCACCCGAGTAACCCACGGCCACGCAGATGTTGCCGTTGGCCAGGTCGGAGATGTACTTGGAGGAATGGAAGTAGCCGACCGAAGGGCGAATCTTCAGGAACAGCGCTTCGGCTTCAGCCAGTTGTTTCTTGTCTTGCGAATCGGTCGGGTAGCCCAGGTAGTGCAGGGCGGCCGGGATCATTTCGGTCGGCGAGTCGAGGAAGCTTATGCCGCAGCTTTTAAGCTTGGCAGCGTTCTCCGGCTTGAACAGCACGTCCCAGGAATCGATGGTGTCCACGCCCAGCGCGGCCTTGACCTTCTCCGGGTTGTAGCCGATGCCGATGGTGCCCCACATGTACGGGAACGCATGTTTGTTGTCTTTGTCGCTGGCATCGCCAACGGCCTTGAGCAACGCCGGGTCGAGGTTTTTCCAGTTGGGCAGCTTGGACTTGTCCAGCTCCTGGTAAACCCCGGCCTTGATCTGCTTGGCCAGGAAATTGTTGGAAGGCACGACGATGTCGTAGCCGGACTTGCCCGCCAGCAGCTTGGCCTCAAGGGTCTCGTTGCTGTCGAACACGTCGTAGACCACCTTGATACCGGTCTGGTCTTCGAACTTTTTAACCGTGTCCGGTGCGATGTAATCGGACCAGTTGTAGATGTGCAGAACCTTGTCTGCTGCTTGAGCTGCCCCGGCCATCACACCCATCAAGGAGAGGGCGAGAAGGGTCTTGCCAGCTTTTTTAAAACCTGATGCCTTCATCTGTAATGCTCCAATTGTTCTTTTAAACCACCGATTCAGCGACCTGATCTCAAGGTGACTAAAGCCGGCGGCTAGTCTGGCAAGATCCGGGGCAGGCTTTCAAGGGAAGAGCCTTGATTCTTAAGGCTCTGAGCGCAATTGCCTGCTTTAAAACAGCAGTTCTCCTGCGCTCAAAGCCTAGCAGTTAACCTTGCAAAGTTTCCAAGGTCAGATCCAGGCACTTACGCGCCTTGGTCACCAGCTCGTCGATCTCGTCCTTGCTGATCACCAATGGCGGCGAGATGATCATGGTGTCACCCACGGCACGCATGATCAGACCGTTATCAAAACAGAACTGCCGGCAGATCATGCCGACACCACGGCCTTCGTAACGCTTGCGTGTGGCTTTGTCCTGTACCAGCTCAATGGCACCCAGCATGCCCACACCACGCACTTCGCCCACCAACGGGTGATCGTTCAGTTCACGCAGACGCTTTTGCAAATACGGTGCCGTTTCGGCATGCACCTTCTCGACAATTTTTTCTTCGCGCAGGATGCGGATGTTTTCCAGTGCCACGGCGGCGGCTACCGGGTGACCCGAGTAGGTGAAGCCGTGGTTGAAATCGCCGCCCTCATTCAGCACCGCCACCACTTCGTCGCGCACGATCAGGCCGCCCATCGGGATGTAGCCCGAGGTCAGGCCCTTGGCGATGGTCATCATGTCCGGCTTGAGGTCGTAGAAATCACTGCCGAACCACTCGCCGGTGCGACCAAAACCACAAATCACTTCATCGGCCACGAACAGGATGTCGTACTTGGCCAGGATTTCCTTGATGCGTGGCCAGTAGGTGGCTGGCGGCACAATCACACCGCCCGCGCCCTGGATCGGCTCGGCAATAAAGGCACCGACAGTGTCGACGCCCAGTTCGAGGATTTTTTCTTCAAGCTGATTGGCCGCCCAGATGCCGAACTCTTCCGGGGACATATCGCCACCTTCACCGAACCAGTACGGTTGCGGGATGTGGGTAATGCCCGGAATCGGCAAATCGCCCTGTTCGTGCATGTAGGTCATGCCGCCCAGGCTGGCACCGGCCACGGTAGAACCGTGGTAGCCGTTTTTGCGGCTGATGATGGTCTTTTTATTCGGCTGGCCCTTGATCGCCCAGTAATGGCGAACCATGCGCAGCATGGTGTCGTTGCCCTCAGAGCCTGAGCCGGTGAAGAACACATGGTTCATGCCTTCAGGTGCGATCTCGGCGATGGCTTTGGACAGTTCAAGGACCGGCGGGTGGGCGGTCATGAAAAACAGGTTGTAGTACGGCAGTTCACGCATTTGCTTGCTGGCCGCTTCAGCCAGCTCGTCACGGCCATAGCCGATGGCAACACACCACAGGCCGGCCATGCCGTCGAGAATCTTGTGGCCTTCGCTGTCCCACAGGTACACGCCCTTGGCGTGAGTGATGATGCGTGGGCCGACTTCTTTCAACTGTTTGAAGTCACTGAACGGTGCCAGGTGGTGATCGTTGCTCAGTTGTTGCCATTCGAGGGTTTGCGGGTTCTTGTTGGTCATACGGCTCTCCTTTAGTCAGTAGAGGAGGGGCGGCGCCTTCCTGGCTCGCCCCTCCAGCGTGTCAGACGGCGAACAGCAGGAATTCCCGCTCCCACGAACTGATGACGCGCTTGAAGTTTTCATGTTCGGCACGTTTGACGGCCACGTAGCCGGTGATGAACTTGGTGCCCAGATACTTCTCGACCGTCTTGCTGTTTTCCATACGCTCCAGGGCGTCTTCAATGGTCAACGGCAAGCGCAGGTTGCGGCGCTCGTACCCACGGCCCACTACCGGCGCACTCGGGTTGATGCCTTCGACCATGCCGATGTAGCCACACAGCAGGCTGGCGGCAATGGCCAGGTACGGGTTGGCATCGGCGCCCGGCAGGCGGTTTTCGACACGACGGTTCTGCGGCCCGGCATCCGGTACGCGCAAACCCACGGTACGGTTCTCCTCGCCCCACTCCACGTTTACCGGCGCCGAGGTATCAGGCAAGAAACGGCGGAACGAGTTCACATTCGGAGCAAACAGCGGCAACAGTTCTGGAATGAACTTCTGCAGCCCGCCGATGTGGTTCAGGAACAGGTCGCTCATGGTTCCATCTTCATTGGAGAAGATGTTTTTGCCGGTGTTGATATCGATGATGCTCTGGTGCAAATGCATGGCACTGCCAGGCTCGCCGGTCATCGGTTTGGCCATGAACGTGGCGGCGACATCGTGCTTGAGCGCGGCTTCGCGCATGGTGCGCTTGAACACCAGAATCTGGTCGGCCAGGGACAGTGCGTCGCCGTGACGGAAGTTGATTTCCATCTGCGCCGTGCCGTCTTCGTGGATCAACGTGTCCAGATCCAGCTTTTGCAGTTCGCACCAGTCGTATACGTCTTCGAACAACGGGTCGAATTCGTTGGCCGCTTCAATGGAGAAGGACTGACGACCGGTTTCCGGGCGGCCGGAGCGGCCCACAGGCGGCTGCAACGGGTAATCCGGATCGTCACTGCGCTTGGTCAGGTAAAACTCCATCTCCGGCGCCACGATCGGCTGCCAGCCGTGGTCGGCGTAGAGTTTGAGGACCTTTTTAAGCACGTTGCGCGGCGACAGCTCGATCGGGTTGCCCTGCTTGTCGTAGGTGTCGTGAATCACCTGAGCAGTTGGCTCAATTGCCCACGGCACCACAAAGACTGCGTTCTGATCGGGACGGCAGACCATGTCGATGTCGGCCGGATCGAGGAGTTCGTAATAGATGTCGTCTTCGACATAGTCGCCCGTTACGGTTTGCAGCAATACGCTTTCGGGCAGGCGCATGCCCTTTTCGGCAATGAACTTGTTGGTCGGCGAGATCTTGCCGCGAGTAATCCCGGTAAGGTCGGCGATCATGCATTCGACTTCTGTGATCTTGTGGTCTTTCAACCAATCGGTGAGCTGGTCGAGGTTGTTACTCATAAATGCCTCTGGGCTGAGTGTCCTGACTTGAATAAGTCAGGCGTTTACTGACGCATCTGCGTCGCGTTGTGTTGCGCGCCGTCTGCAGGCATCTCCAAATGCCTGGAAGATGGCGAGGTAAATCGGGTTGGAGCTTACCTGCCATTCGGGGTGCCACTGAACCGCCAAAGCAAAAGCCTTGCCGTCTTTGACCGACACGGCTTCGACCAGACCGTCCGGTGCAAGGGCTTCTGCGCGTAAACCGGGGGCCAGGCGATCGATACCCTGGGTATGAATCGAGTTGACCTCGAACTCAGTGGGCAAGCCCAAAGCGGCCAACACTCCGCCGGGCTGGACGTGCATGGCGTGGCTCGGTGCATATTGCACCTCAACAGGGGCACTGGGGTCTTCGCGATGTTCGATAAAACCTTCGACTTCATGCAATTTCTGGTGAAGTGAGCCACCCAGAGCTACATTCAACTCCTGAAAGCCGCGGCAAATGCCGAGCACCGGAACGCCCGCTGCCAATGCAGCACGAATCAGGGGAAGGGTGGTGCGATCACGCTCGGGATCATGCAGCGTGTCTGGTGCGCTGGCGGGGCCGTGATACAAGTGGGGTTCAATATTGGAAGGCGACCCGGTAAAGAGCAGGCCGTCCAGACCGTCAATAATATCGGTCGGATCAATCAGTTCCGCCAGTGACGGAATGATCAGGGGCAAGCCTTTGGCGGCCACTGCAACTGCTCGCACGTACTTATCGCCAGTGATGTGATAAGGATGCAAACCGATCTGCTTGGTGCAGGCGGTGACGCCGATTAACGGCAGGCGTGACATGTAACACCCCGGTATTATTGCTGTTATGGGTTTGAATCGAGCTTAGCCTTGTTCATTTTTTTACACAACACCCCCGTAAAAAATACAACACGGCCCGCTCAAGCCTGCGGGCGCCACCCGTCAAAACAGAACAAATACGCCCCAAAAAGCGTCAAAAATGGCCTTCCGGCGCTTTTTCAGGGCAAAAAAGAGGCTGCTTGACTTCGGTATGCCGTTCGGGTTGACTGAATCCCGTAGCGCTCAATGATTGATATTTTTAACAACAAAGGTGTTGCATCATGTCGGTACCCCCGCGTGCCGTTCAGCTTAACGAAGCGAACGCGTTCCTTAAGGATCATCCTGAGGTTCTGTACGTAGACCTTCTCATTGCGGATATGAATGGTGTGGTGCGCGGCAAGCGCATCGAACGCACCAGCCTGCACAAGGTTTACGAGAAAGGCATCAACCTGCCTGCCTCTCTGTTTGCACTGGATATCAATGGCTCAACGGTGGAAAGCACCGGCCTGGGTCTGGATATCGGTGACGCAGACAGAATCTGTTATCCCATCCCCGACACCCTGTGCAACGAACCCTGGCAAAAGCGCCCTACCGCGCAATTGCTGATGACGATGCACGAACTTGAAGGTGAACCTTTCTTCGCCGACCCTCGCGAAGTACTGCGTCAAGTTGTTACCAAATTTGACGAACTGGGCCTGACCATTTGCGCCGCTTTCGAGCTGGAGTTCTACCTGATCGACCAGGAGAACGTTAACGGTCGCCCGCAGCCACCACGTTCGCCGATCTCCGGCAAACGCCCGCATTCGACTCAGGTTTACCTGATCGACGACCTCGATGAATACGTCGACTGCCTCCAGGACATTCTGGAAGGTGCCAAAGAGCAAGGCATCCCGGCTGACGCCATCGTTAAAGAAAGTGCCCCGGCGCAGTTCGAAGTGAACCTGCACCACGTTGCCGACCCCATCAAGGCCTGCGACTACGCGGTACTGCTCAAGCGTCTGATCAAAAACATCGCCTACGACCATGAGATGGACACCACATTCATGGCCAAGCCTTATCCGGGCCAGGCGGGCAACGGGCTACACGTTCATATTTCGATTCTGGACAAAGACGGCAAAAATATTTTTGCCAGCGAGGATCCCGAGCAGAACGCCGCATTGCGTCACGCGATCGGCGGTGTGCTCGAGACCCTACCGGCACAGATGGCGTTCCTTTGCCCCAACGTGAACTCCTACCGTCGTTTCGGCGCACAGTTCTATGTGCCCAACTCGCCGTGCTGGGGCCTGGACAACCGTACCGTGGCCATTCGCGTTCCGACCGGCTCGGCCGACTCGGTACGGATCGAACACCGGGTTGCCGGTGCCGATGCCAACCCGTATCTGTTGATGGCCTCTGTGCTGGCCGGTGTTCACCACGGTCTGACCAACAAGATCGAACCGGGCGCACCCGTCGAAGGCAACAGCTACGAGCAAAACGAGCAAAGCCTGCCGAACAACCTGCGCGATGCATTGCGTGAGCTGGATGACAGCGAAGTGATGGCCAAATATATCGACCCGAAATACATCGATATTTTTGTCGCCTGTAAAGAGAGCGAGCTGGAAGAGTTTGAACACTCCATCTCCGATCTCGAATACAACTGGTACTTGCATACCGTGTAAGCGATTGCAGTCCACGAAAAACGCCGCCGGCCTTACAGCCCGCGGCGTTTTTTCATGCTCACAGGTCTACAATGCCGGCTGCCCTTGAGGAGACGCTGATGTCCAGCCGCGCCACACCCCGAAAGCCACGCGCTCGCAGCCAGGGCCGCATCGACACGATACTTGACGCTGCCCGCACGCTGCTGACGGCGCAGGGCGTATCCAGCCTGTCGATTTACAACGTGGCAGAGCACGCACAAATCCCGCCATCGTCGGTCTATCACTTTTTCGCGGGCGTACCCGCGCTCCTTGAGGCGCTGACCGGTGATATTCACGCAGCCTTCCGCGCCTGTCTGCAGGCGCCGATCGAGCATGATGCGTTGAAAGACTGGCGCGATCTTTCGCACATTGTTGAACACCGAATGCTGACGATCTACAACGAAGATGCAGCCGCCCGGCAGTTAATTCTCGCCCAGCATGGCCTTACCGAAGTCACACAAGCCGACCGCCAGCACGACCTTGAGCTGGGGCAATTGATGCACGCGCTGTTTATGCGCCACTTTGAATTGCCAGCACTGCCACAGGACGTGGACGTGTTTGCCCTGGCGATGGAGCTGGGCGACCGCGTGTATGCACGCTCCATCCAGCTGCACGACAGCATCACCCCGCGTATGGCCGAAGAAGGCATGCGCGTGGTGGATGCTTATCTGGGGTTGTATTTGCCGCCGTTTTTGCCGAAACGCAAGAGCCCGACGGTAAACCTGTAGATACTCTGTTGCAGGTCAAGCCCTATTGTGGGAGCGAGCAGGCTCGCTCCCACAGTTGCAGTGTTCATGCCGCTGCGCTCGTCAGCGGCTACACGTCATCCCGCGCTCATCAGAACGGAGCATCACCCAAAATCGTTGCACGGTGCATCACACGGCGGTTCGGACGGTAATCGTCCACGGCGTAATGCTGGGTTACGCGGTTATCCCAAAACGCCACATCGTTCTCCTGCCAGCGCCAGCGAATGGTGTATTCCGGGCGGGTGGCATGGGCAAACAGCAACTTCAGGATCGCTTCGCTCTCTGCTTCAGACAGTTCATTGATGCGCGTGGTGAAACCTTCGTTGACGAACAACGACTTGCGCCCGCTTACCGGGTGGGTGCGGATAACCGGGTGCGACAGCGGCGGGTTATTTTTGCGGGTCTGTTCCCAGCGTGCCAAATCTTCCGGGGTCGAACCAAAGCGCTCCAGCGGGAATGACTTGGTGAAATCGTGCGTTGCGGTCAGCCCATCGAGCAGCACCTGCAACGGTTTCGACAACCCTTCAAAAGCGGCAATACCGGCTGCCCACAACGTGTCACCACCAAAAGCCGGCAGTTGCTTGGCACTCAATACCGCGCCCATGGCCGGGGTTGGCAAAAAGGTCACGTCGGTGTGCCATACCGCGTTGTCACGCACGTCAGTCACGGCGGTGTCCAGCACCAGCACTTCCGGCTGGCCAGGCACGTTGGGGTAGATCGGGTGAATATGCAGGTCGCCAAAATTGGCGGCAAAACGGGCCTGCTGCTGCGGTGTAATCGACTGGTTCTTGAAAAACACCACATGATGTTCAAGCAAGGCTTGCTCGATGGCATCACGGTGCTCAAGGCTCAGCGGTTGAGTCAGGTCGACACCCTCAATCTGGGCGCCCAGGGCAGAGCTAATCGGGGTAATGGTCAGGCTCATGATCTCTCTCTTAATCAGCGCGCCGATTAATCAGCGTCGAGTTCTGTTGTTAGTGAGCCTGGCCGTGCCACGGCACCAGCTTGCGTTGCAGGGCGCGCAGGCCCATTTCCATGGCAAAGGCGATGATGGCTATCACCAGAATCCCCAGTACCACCACATCGGTCACCAGGAACTGCGCGGCGGACTGCACCATAAAACCCAGGCCACTGGTGGCGGCGATCAGTTCGGCGGCCACCAGCGTCGACCAGCCCACGCCCAGACCGATACGCACACCGGTCAAGATATCCGGCAAGGCGCTCGGCAAAATCACATGGCGAATCAACTGCCAGCGCGTCGCACCCAACGACTGCGCAGCACGGACCTTGGCCGGGTCAACGGTACGCACGCCGGTGGCGGTGGCAATCGCGATCGGGGCGAAAATCGCCAGGTAAATCAGCAGCACTTTCGACAGCTCGCCAATACCGCACCAGATCACGATCAGTGGCAAATAGGCCAATGGCGGGATTGGGCGATAGAACTCGATCAGCGGATCGAAAATCCCCCGCGCAATGCGGTTGTGGCCAATGGCGATGCCCACCGGCACTGCTGTCAGAATCGCAAAGCCCAGACCCAGGCCGATACGGCTCAAGCTCGCGCCCAGGTGCTGCCACAGGGTGGAATCCATATAGCCCGTGGTCGCCAGCAGCCAGCCTTTTTGCAACACGGCAGAGGGCGGCGGCAGAAACAGGGGTTCAATCAGCCCGGCAGCGGTAACGGCCCACCATACGGCGATCAGGGTGACGAGGGTCAGCACGCTGATCCAGCGTGTGCTCAGGCTGCGCTTGACCGGGCGTGGGGTGTGGGGCGCGGCAACCGGGTTGGCGGCGACTGCTTCATAACTGCTCATGCGCGCTCCTGCCGCTGGGCGGCACCGCGTTGTGAAAACACGCGATCAAGCACGTGCTCACGGGTTTCAATAAAGCGAGGGTCGGACTTGATCGAACGTGCCGATTCGCCAGCGTTGTAGCGCTGGCCAAAATCCAGGCTCAGACGCTCAACAATGCGGCCGGGGTTGGGCGCCAGCAAAATCAGGTCAGTGGCCAGAAACACCGCTTCTTCAATGTCGTGGGTAATCAGAAATACCGGCTTGTCGGTACGTCGGCACACTTGCAGCAACAGTTCCTGCATCTGCTCACGGGTGAACGCATCGAGGGCACCGAAGGGCTCATCCATCAGCAATACGCGAGGGTCGGCAGCCAGCGCGCGGGCCAGGCCCACCCGCTGTTTTTGACCGCCAGACAGCTCCCATACGCGGCGCTTTTCAAAGCCGGACAAATCCACCAGCGAAAGCATTTCACGGGCACGGGCTTCGCGCTTGTCCCGTGGCACACCGGCCAGCTCAAGGCCGAAAGCCACGTTGGCCAGTACGTCTTGCCAGGGCAGCAACACATCGTCCTGAAACACCACACCGCGCTCGGCACTCGGGCCGTGGACGGGTACGTTGTCGAGGGTAATTCGACCAGCGCTGGGCTCGACGAAGCCAGCGATCAGGTTCAACAAGGAGGTCTTGCCGCTGCCCGACGGGCCAAGTGCGACCAGCAGTTGCTGTGGCCCGAGGCTGACGGAAATATCCGACAGCACCGGCTCAGCGGCGCCCGGGTACTGTGCGCTGATGCGCTCCAGTGTTAACAAGGCCATGACGGTCGACTCCTCAGCGGCGTTGATTATTGAGTAACAAAAGTGGCGTTGACCGACGGCGCGTAGTCCGGCAGTACAGCGTCGACTTTTTTCTGCTCTTTCAGGAAGGCAGCAGTGTCGGCCAGGGCTTTGGTAGTCGGTGCGCCCAGCAATACCACCTGATCAGCCGCCAACGGGTAGACGTTGCCTTGCAGCAGCAGCGGGATATCGGCCGCCTTGGCGCCCGAGAGCTTCACAACCTTGTCGATATTGCCCTGATTGGCCAGCCAGGCTTTAGGGTCCTTGTGGTAGTCGGCGTAGGCATCCAGAGTCACTTTGGCGAACTGCTTAACGACTTCCGGGTGCTTGGCGGCGTAGTCCTTGCGCACGATCCAGGCATCAAAAGTCGGCGCACCGAGCTTGCCCAGCTCACCGGAAGTGATCAGCACTTTGCCGTTCTCTTTGGCAGTGCCCAAAGCCGGGTCCCATACATAGGTGGCGTCAATATCGCCACGCTTCCAGGCCGCGACAATGGCAGGCGGTGCGAGATTCAGAATCTGTACTTTCGAAGGGTCGATGTTCCAGTGCTTCAATGCAGCCAACAGGCTGTAGTGACCGGTGGACACAAACGGCACGGCTACTTTTTTGCCGACCAGGTCCTGCGGGCCGTTGATACCGGAGCCGTTACGGGCGACCAGGGCTTCCGAACCGCCCAACTGAGTGGCGATCAAAAAGGTTTCGACCGGTACGTTACGGGTCACGGCGGCGGTGAGCGGGCTCGAACCCAGGTAGGCAATCTGCACATCACCCGAGGCAATGGCCGCAATGATGTCTGCGCCGTTATCGAATTTGCGCCAGTTGATCTTGGCGTCGGTGGCTTTTTCGTAAGCACCGTCGGCCTGGGCGACTTTGGCCGGGTCAACGGTGGTTTGGTAAGCCACGGTGACATCCGAGCTGGCAGCCTGCGCGAAGAAGCTGGCACCCGCCAGAGACAAAGCAGCCAAAAGGCGTAGGGGAGAGTGCAGTTTCATCAGGTAGCTCCTCGGCAGGTGGCCGGATATCGGCTGGATGCGAGGTTAAATGATCTAAGAATCAGTAAATAAATAACTTTTAAGCATTAGCTTATGTAGTTACGCAACATACAGGCGCGCACCCGCGCCCTAACTGCCAGGGCGTTTTAGCCAGCGGGTGATTAGGTCGAATGTTTAAGAACAAAAGGCTATTAAAAGATTCATGAAATTATGTTTAGAAATTAGACAAAAGACCGATAGCATTCCCACGCGCGCGTGTAGGAGAAACCCTGCTATATGCCTATTTGATCTGAAAAGATCAGAAACAATTCTTTTTAGGTTTATTAAATAGTCATTAATCTGCGCACAAACGACGAATGATTAGACAAAGGTCGTAGCCATGATGGGTTGCGATTGACTTGCCGGTCACCGTCTGGCGCTAATCGCGCATCTGCAGCACCCAGGCATCAGATCCGGGGCTGAGGAACTACAAAAATTAGAAACGCAAAGGAGCAACACAATGCACAAGTCCACCTTGGCCATCGCTGTGGCCGTAGGATTGTTGGCACAACAAGCCAGCGCTGCCGGCTTTATCGAAGACAGCAAGGCCACGCTGAAGCTGCGTAACTTCTATATCAATAACGATAACCGTGACTCGGGCACCAAAGCTGCCGGTGCGCAAAGCAAGACTGAAGAATGGGGCCAGGGCTTCCAGCTGGACTTCACTTCGGGCTTCACCCAGGGCACAGTCGGTTTCGGTATTGATGCCATTGGCCTGTTGGGCGTCAAGCTCGACTCCAGCGCTGGCAAACACGGCAACCCTACCGGCGCAAACTATGGCGGTTCGGTGTTCCCAAGCGATGGCAACCACGCTGTAGACGATTTCTCCAGCCTGGGCCTGACCGCAAAAGCCAAAGTGTCCCAGACCGAACTGCGCATCGGTACCCTGCAGCCTAAACTGCCGGTTATCGTTAGCAACGATGGTCGCATGCTGCCGCAAACCTTCCAGGGTGGCCAGATCACTTCCAGCGAGTTCAAGGACCTGACCTTCACCGGCGGCCAGATCGAGCACGCCAAGGGCCGTAACTCGAGCAACAACGAAGGCCTGTCGATTGCCGGCGCGAACAATTCCATTACGGGCAAGTTCGTTAACAAGTTCTACTACGGCGGTGTGGACTACAAGGTCAACAAAGACCTGTTGCTGCAGTACTACTACGGCAACCTGGAAGATTTCTACAAACAAAACTTCCTGGGCCTGGTTCACAACTGGTCCATCGGTCCGGGCGTGTTGAAATCTGACCTGCGCTACTTCAACAGCACCGACGACGGCAAGAACGGCCACGACTCTGCGTATTACACCACCGGTGATTACGCCAACAGCTCTGCAGGTAGCGGCAAGGGCAAGGTCGACAACAACCTGATCAGCGGCCTGTTCCTGTACACCGTTGAAGGTCACACCTTTGGTGGCGGTTATCAGGTGAGTAACGGCAGCAGCGACTTCCCGTTCCTGAACCAGGGCGACGGTGCATCGGCGTACATCCCTACCGATATGCAGATCTCGAAGTTCGCCCGTGCTGGCGAGCGTACCTGGCAGGCGCGTTACTCGTATGACTTCGCCAAAGTCGGCGTACCTGGCCTGACGGCGGGCGCGGTTTACCTGCGTGGCGACAATATCGACACCTACAACAGCAAAAATGTGCAAACCAGCAATGGCTCTTCCGAGTGGGAACGCGATATCACCGTGGCTTACGTGATCCAGGAAGGCACGCTGAAAAATCTGGGCTTCATGTGGAAAAACGCCATGTGGCGCAACGATATTGCTGGCCAGCGCGACCAGGACGAAAACCGTCTGATCGTGAGCTACTCGATCCCGTTGCTGTAAGCGTGATTTAGTACAAAGTAAGAAAAATCCTGCCCGGCGCAATGCCGAGCAGGGTGTTTACCGAAGACCTCAACGGTCAATTCGCAACACATTAATAGTCGCAGCTCCCTGCCGCTCCCCTTGCCTAAACCAGAACCCACAGTGGCCCCACGCCTGGGCTGCGTCCAATGAAACAGTTTTTAATATCTCTTTTTGTTCTAATCAAATCGATATTTATTCTTTTTAATTAGCTCCAGAGGCAGGCAGAGTGGCTCCATCACGCCCCGCCATTGCCAATAAAAAGGAGCTGCACCATGAGCCTCAGACTCGGCGACATCGCCCCCGATTTCGAACAGGATTCCAGCGCCGGCAAGATCCGTTTCCATGAATGGCTGGGCGACAGCTGGGGCGTGTTGTTTTCGCACCCGGCGGACTTCACCCCGGTGTGCACCACCGAACTGGGCTTCACCGCCAAGCTCAAGGACGAGTTTGCCAAGCGCGGCGTCAAAGCCATCGCACTGTCGGTAGACCCGGTGGACTCACACCACAAGTGGATCGAAGACATCAACGAAACCCAGAATACCGTGGTCAACTTCCCGATCCTGGCCGATGCCGATCGCAAGGTGTCTGACCTCTACGACCTGATTCACCCCAATGCCAGCGACACCCTGACCGTGCGCTCGTTGTTCGTGATTGATCCGAACAAAAAAATCCGCCTGACCATTACCTACCCGGCTAGCACCGGTCGCAACTTCAACGAAATTTTGCGGGTGATCGACTCGTTGCAACTGACCGACAGCCACAAAGTGGCCACCCCGGCCAACTGGCAGGACGGTGACGAGGTCGTGATCGTGCCGTCGCTCAAGGACGAAGACGAAATCAAGCGTCGCTTCCCCAAGGGCTACCGCGCCGTTAAGCCCTACCTGCGCCTGACGCCGCAGCCGAACAAGTAAAACCAACCTCATACCCTGTGGGAGCGGGCTTGCTCGCGATGATGGCGCCGCGGTTTTTTCTGATACACCGCGCCGATCCCATCGCGAGCAAGCCCGCTCCCACAAACATGCAACCGTGTCTTCAACAGGGTTTTTGGCCGTTTCGACGGCCTTTTTTTTGCTTTCGATTTAACAAAAAGGCATATGCATTTTAAGAATAAACAAATGAATAAATATGATTTATAGATATATAAATCACCTGTTATGGTCTGTTCACTCAAGCGAAAACGCTGACAGCGAATTGCACATATTCATTCAAGGAAACGTCTAGATGCTGGTCGTGACACTCGGAGGAAGCCCAAGCCAACGTTCCCGCTCAGGAGTGTTGCTGGACCACGCCAAACGCTGGCTCAACCAGCAAGGCGTTGAAGTGGTGAGCTATCAGGTACGCGACTTTCCGGCCGAGGACTTGCTGCACGCACGCTTCGACAGCCCGAAAATCATCGACCTGCTGCAACAGATCGAAAACGCCGATGGCCTGGTGATTGCCACCCCGGTGTACAAAGCCTCGTTCAGCGGCGCCCTGAAAACCGTGCTCGACCTGCTGCCCGAACGCGCCCTGAGCCACAAAGTGGTACTGCCTATCGCCACCGGTGGCAGCATCGCCCACATGCTGGCCGTGGACTACGCCCTCAAGCCAGTACTGTCGGCACTCAAGGCCCAGGAAATGCTTCAGGGCATTTTTGCCGAAGACAGCCAGATTGCTTACGGCGAAGGCGGCGCACAAGCGCAACTGGTGCCGATTCTGGAACAGCGCCTGCAAGAGTCACTCGAACAGTTCTACAGCGCCCTGGCGCGACGCCCCAAGCCTCTGGACCCGAGCATCCTCAACGAGCGTCTGGTGACGGCTCGCTGGAGTATCTGAAACAGCATTTTTCCCACCGATAAAAGCTCCACCACCTTACTGATCCGCTAACGGCCCAGCAGGTGCTACCCGAATCCCGAACAACAAAAAAGGAGAGCGCCATGCGCCCTGTCATTTTGCGTCGTGGTCTGGTCGCACTCTTAGCTGCGGCTGTGTCCTTCGGTGCTGTTACCCAGGCTCAAGCCGATACCCTGCGCATCGGTTATCAGAAATACGGCACGCTGATGCTGCTCAAGGCCAAAGGCACGCTGGACAAGCGCCTGGCCGAGCAGGGCGTTGACGTGCAATGGACCGAATTCCCCGGTGGCCCGCAATTGCTTGAAGGCCTGAACGTGGGCTCCATCGACTTCGGCGTGACCGGCGAAACCCCGCCCGTGTTCGCCCAGGCCGCTGGCGCCGACTTGCTCTACGTCGCCTACGAGCCACCAGCCCCCACCAGCGAAGCGATTCTGGTGCCCAAGGATTCGACCATCACCTCGGTCAAAGACCTCAAAGGCAAAAAAGTCGTCCTCAACAAAGGCTCCAACGTGCACTACCTGCTGGTGCGCGCCCTTGAAGACGCCGGCCTTAAATACACCGATATCCAGACCGTGTTCCTGCCCCCCGCCGATGCCCGTGCTGCCTTTGAACGCGGCAGTGTCGATGCCTGGGTAATCTGGGACCCGTACCAGGCAGCCGCCGAACAACAGCTGCAAGCGCGCACCCTGCGTGACGCCAGTGGCATCGCTGACAACCATCAGTTCTATCTGGCTACCAAGCCTTATGCCGAACAGCACCCCAAGGTGATCGAAACCCTGGTCGATGAAGTACGCACTATTGGCGAATGGGCCAAGGCCCACCCCGAGGACGTGACAAAACAAGTCGCACCACTGCTGGGCCTGTCTCCTGAGATCACCCTCACGGCGGTCAAACGCCAAGGCTACGGCGCACAGTTTCTGACCCCGGAAGTGGTCAACGCGCAGCAAAAAATCGCCGACAGTTTTTACCAGCTCAAGCTGATCCCCAAGCCGCTGGTTGTGAAAGACGTGATCTGGACGCCCCCGGCCAATCTGGCCAAAGCCAACTAACGCTTGCTGCCCCTAATTAGGAGACCACTCCATGAGCCTCAATATTTTCTGGTTCCTGCCTACCCACGGTGATGGCCATTACCTTGGCACCTCCGAAGGCGCCCGCGCCGTTGACTACGGTTACCTGCAACAAGTCGCGCAGGCTGCTGACCGCCTGGGCTTTGGCGGGGTACTGATTCCTACAGGTCGTTCGTGCGAAGACTCATGGCTGGTGGCGGCATCGCTGATTCCGGTAACCCAGCGCCTGAAATTTCTCGTAGCCCTGCGCCCGGGCATTGTGTCGCCCACCGTTGCAGCGCGTCAGGCCGCGACCCTGGACCGTTTGTCCGGTGGCCGCGCCCTGTTCAACCTGGTCACCGGCGGCGACCCGGAAGAGCTGGCCGGTGATGGTTTGTTCCTCAGCCACGAAGAGCGTTATCAGGCCTCGGTAGAGTTCACCCGCATCTGGCGCCGTGTGCTTGAAGGCGAAACCGTGGACTACGATGGTGAACACATCACCGTCAAAGGCGCCAAGCTGCTTTACCCGCCGATTCAGCAACCGCGGCCACCGCTGTATTTCGGCGGGTCTTCGGAAGCCGCACAGGATCTGGCCGCCGAACAAGTGGAAATGGTTCTGACCTGGGGCGAGCCACCGGCTGCCGTTGCAGAAAAAATCGAACAGGTGCGCGCCAAGGCCGCCAAATTGGGCCGCACCGTACGTTTCGGCATTCGTTTGCACGTAATTGTGCGTGAAACCAACGAGGAGGCTTGGAAGGCCGCCGACAAACTGATCTCGCATCTGGACGACGACACCATCGCCCGTGCCCAGGCCTCGCTGTCGCGCTTTGACTCGGTGGGCCAGCAGCGTATGGCCGCCCTGCACGGCGGCAGCCGCGACAACCTCGAAGTCAGCCCTAACCTGTGGGCAGGCGTGGGCCTGGTACGGGGCGGCGCTGGTACGGCGCTGGTCGGGGATGGTCCGACCGTGGCCGCACGGGTTCAGGAATACGCCGACCTGGGCATCGACACCTTTATTTTCTCCGGTTACCCGCACCTGGAAGAGTCCTACCGTGTGGCCGAGTTGTTGTTCCCGCACCTGGATATCGAACGCCCGGAACTGCCAAAAAGTGCAGGCTACGTGAGCCCGTTTGGCGAAATGGTCGCCAATGACATCCTCCCTAAAGCTGCGTCGCAGAGCTGAGGTCGCCATGAGTTCAGGCAAGGCCTCGGGCCTCAAAAACATCGGTCACACCCTGGCGCCCTGGGCCTTGCCGGTCTTGCTGCTGGCAGTGTGGCAGCTGTCCGTGTCAGCGGGCTGGCTGTCGACACGCATCCTGCCCGCCCCCAGTGCCGTGATCACGGCCGGCGTCGAGCTGGTGCGCAGTGGCGAAATCTGGAAACACCTGGCCATCAGCGGCTGGCGCGCCGGGCTCGGCTTTGTGATCGGTGGCAGCATCGGTCTGGCGCTGGGCTTTATCACCGGCCTGTCGAAATGGGGTGAACGCCTGCTCGACAGCTCGGTGCAAATGATCCGCAACGTGCCGCATCTGGCGCTGATTCCGCTGGTCATCCTGTGGTTCGGCATCGACGAGTCAGCGAAGATTTTTCTGGTGGCGCTGGGGACTTTATTCCCGATCTACCTCAACACTTACCACGGCATCCGCAACGTTGACCCGGCGCTGGTGGAAATGGCGCGCAACTATGGCCTGTCCGGTTTCAGCCTGTTCTGGCAGGTGATCTTGCCGGGCGCGCTGCCGTCGATCCTGGTGGGTGTGCGCTTTGCCCTGGGCTTTATGTGGCTGACCTTGATCGTGGCCGAAACCATCTCCGCCAGCTCCGGCATTGGCTACCTGGCGATGAACGCCCGGGAGTTCCTGCAAACCGACGTGGTGGTGCTGGCGATTGTTTTGTACGCAGTGCTCGGCAAACTGGCCGACACCGCAGCCCGGGGGCTGGAGCGCATCTGGTTGCGCTGGCACCCGGCGTATCAAGTGGTTAAAGGCGGTGCAGCATGACAGCTCAACAACCTCCACGTTTGCGCCAGGGCATACCGCTGGCCATCAACGGCTTGCAGAAGGCCTTCGGTGAGCGCCTGGTGCTACGTGATATCAACCTGCATATCCCGGCAGGTCAGTTTGTCGCCATCGTAGGCCGCAGCGGGTGCGGTAAAAGCACCCTGATGCGTTTGCTGGCCGGCCTGGATCAGCCCACTGCAGGCCAGTTGCTGGCCGGTAGTGCGCCCCTGCAAGAGGCCCGTGAAGACACGCGCCTGATGTTTCAGGAAGCGCGTTTACTGCCCTGGAAAAAAGTCATCGACAACGTGGGCCTGGGCCTTAAAGGCGACTGGCGGCCAAAGGCGCTCAAGGCACTGGAAGAAGTCGGCCTGGCCGAGCGCGCCAATGAATGGCCGGCAGCACTCTCGGGCGGTCAGAAGCAGCGCGTGGCCCTGGCCCGCGCCCTGATCCACCAACCGCGCCTGCTGCTGCTTGACGAGCCGCTGGGCGCGCTGGATGCCCTGACCCGCATCGAAATGCAGCAACTGATTGAACGCTTGTGGCGCCAGCATGGTTTTACCGTATTGCTGGTGACCCATGACGTGAGCGAAGCCGTCGCGATTGCCGACCGTGTCATTTTGATTGAAGAAGGCCAGGTAGGGCTGGACCTCACGGTCGACCTGCAACGCCCACGGCTACGCGGCTCGCATCGTCTGGCGGCACTGGAAACCGAAGTACTGAACCGTGTTCTTGCACTGCCTGGCTCGCCACCTGAGCCGGAACCCGTTGCACCGCTGCCTACGCAACTGCGCTGGGCGCAATAAACCCACTTTCTATCCCAAGACAGGAATCGACACCATGACCATTAAAGCCATCAACGTTCGCAACCAGTTCAAAGGCCACATCAAGGAAATCGTACTGGGCGACGTGCTGTCGGAAATCGACGTACAAACGGCGTCGGGCATCGTGACTTCGGTGATCACCACCCGCTCGGTCAAGGAGCTGGAGCTGGTGGTCGGTAGCGAAGTGATCGCGTTCGTAAAATCCACTGAAGTGTCCATCGCCAAGTTGTAAATCATGGGTGATTCACAGCCCCGAACGGTGTAAGCCCTTCGGGGTTTTTTGTGCCTGAAAATCGCCCTCAAATCCTGGGGGTCATGACTGTGGCCGCTCATCAGCGATAAACAGCGCAACAAATTCTTGGCCGCCTGAATGCGCTGCTCGGCACAGGCCAGCAGGGCAGATACAGAGGCGCGGGGGTCGATCAATAAAACCGTAGAGCCAACTGGATTGTCGGTTTGGGGAACGTACTGCGTCATGGTTGAACTCCAATAATTTGAGGAACCACTCCGATCAGCTTGCACGCAGAAAGAAGGTGGCAGTTGTGCGCGGGTGTGCAAGACCGGTTATTGGGACCCGGCAGACCCGAAGATCTCCCGCGCACAACCGCCATAACGCCGATTGCAGGCGCTGAGCCTACCAAGCGATATGGAAAGTTGAAATCCAATAATTAGGCTTGCACGCCTGATCGCTGATGTTCAGCGATGGAGCGGACTATAGGCAGCCCGCTTGGGGCATCACAATGGGGTAACGCGGGTGAAAGCCCGATCCCACATAAGTGCGCGAAAGGTCTGTAGAAATCGCAGCGCCTGCATCGCGAGCAAGCCCGCTCCCACAGGTTTGACGAACATCCACACATTGTGAGAACACCCAAAACCTGTGGGAGTGGGCTTGCTCGCGATGGCATCAGCCCGGTGACTCAGGCCGTCACAGCAGCCTGAATCACCACCAAACCAATCAGCGCACCAAATGCAAAAACTGCAGATGGCGTTCGTACTGGTCGAGGATGTCGTTGATGATCTGCTCTTTGGTGTAGCCCGTCAGGTCGTAGTCCTGGCTGCCTTCGGCCAGATGCACTTCAGCACGGTAGTAACGGCGATTACGCAGTTGCTCCTTTTTGCCAAAGCCACCCCGGGCGAAGGACGGCGTGAAGTAGCCACGCATCTGCACCTGGTAGATAAACGGATGTTCATCCCCATGACCGATTTCCAGGCTCACGTTGTCGTTGGCCGGGTCTGGCTGGGTGACAACGTTAAGGCCTTTCTCCCGGAACACAGCGCTCACTTCTTCAATCGCCGGGCGCACGGTGGTGTCCATAAAGCGGTACACCTCGTCCCGCGACGGGAAGTGCACGGCCTGGCTCAAGCGCTGGCGCCAGCCACCACGACGCGAGTGCGAAACCGGCGCCAGGGAGTGGGTCTGCGCAATCTTCTTCTGCGACTCAAGGTAGAACGCCTTGTGCAGGCCCCACATCATCAGCAGCAAAATCAGCGAGAACGGTAACGAGGTCAGCACTACCGCTGACTTGAGCGCATCGATACTGCCCGAGAACAGCAGCGCACTGGTGACCAGCGCGGTCATCGCACCCCAGAACACCCGCAGCCATTTCGGGCCGTCTTCGTCCGCGTTATTGCCACGGGCCGAGAGGGTGGACAGCACCACGGTACCGGAGTCAGCCGAGGTCACGAAGAACACGAAGCTGATAAACACCGTCACCGCGATAACGGTCTTGCTCCACGGGTAGGTCTCAAGCAGCAGGTACAGCGTACGCGACGGGTCATCGATAGCCGACTGGCCAAGGGCGACCATGCCGTGGTTGAGCACCTGGTCGATGGCGCTGTTGCCGAAAATAGACATCCACGCCAGGGTAAAGCCCAGCGGAATCAGCAGCACGCCGAACACGAACTCGCGGATGGTCCGGCCACGGGAAATACGCGCAATAAACAGGCCTACAAAGGGCGACCATGCGATCCACCAGGCCCAATAGAACACGGTCCAGCCGCCCAGCCAGTCACTTGGCTTGTCGTAGGCATACACATCGAAACTCTTGGTGGGCAGTGCACCCAGGTAGTCACCGATGTTCTGCACCAGAGTGTTGAGCAAGTGCTGGGTGGGGCCGGCGAACAACACAAACAGCAGCAGGGCACAGGCCAGCAGCATGTTGATGTCGGACATCACCCGCACGCCCTTGTCGACACCGGCAATCGCCACCAGAATCGCGGCGCCCATCATCAACGTGATCAGGCCCACTTGCACCCATTGGGTATGGGGCATGCCGAACAGGTAGTCGAGGCCGGAGTTGAGGTGCAGCACCCCAAAGCCCATGTCGGCGCCCAGGCCGAATACCGTGGCAATGATACCGAAACCATCCACCGCATAACCGATGGGGCCGTTGATGCGCTTGCCGATCAGCGGGTAGAGCGCCGAGCGCAGCGCCAGCGGCAGGTTATGCCGGTAGGCGAAGTAGGCCAGTGCCATGCCGACGAACGCGAACACACCCCAGCCGTGCAGGCCCCAGTGCAGGAACAGCAGCTGCATGCCCTGGCGCGCAGCCTCGGCATTGCCGGCCGGGCCCTGCGGCGGGTTGAGCATATGGGTGAGGGGTTCGGACACACAGAAGAAAAATAGCGTGATGCTGATCCCGGCGGCGAACAACATGCCCGCCCAGGACAGGTAACTGAACTCGGGTTCGTCGTGGTCGGCACCGAGCTTGATCTTGCCGTAGCCGGACAAGGCGGTGACGACCACGAAGATCAGATACAGGGTCATCGCTAACATGTAGTACCAGCCGACCGTGTTGGCCGCCCAGTTTTGTGCGGCCAGCAGCCATTCGCCGGCAGCGGCAGGCATGGCGATGACCACCACACCGAAGATCAGGATAAACGCGGCGGCAAAGTAGAACACCGGCGGATTCATGCGGATCGAGGACGTCTCGGACGTGATCGGTACACTCATTGGATGTGCACCTTATAGAGGTAAAACGGGATCAAAAAGAGCGGATTCGGCAAGGGTTAGCCTCCTGTTGTGAGCGGGCAGCGGACCACCGGTTTAACTTGAACAAGCATTCAAGTTAAACATGGATGGCCTTTCAGCACTAATCGCTGCCCGCAGCTGCACGCCTGATACGTTAGCTCATGGCAAGGTATGACACATGGCCATGATCATCGTTCAGCCGTTATAGCGTGGGGCTATCAGGGGGGAGAGGCGGCAAAAGAAAACGGGAATTTCGGGCGCTGAAAAAAAATCCAAAAAAAATGTTCGCAGAAGCGCAGTGATCAAAAAATAGACTGATTTAGACGCCGATCAGTAGTGCCTCAGGAGGAAAGTACCGACGAATTTACAGCAGAGGGGGGGACCCTATTGATTGAAGTGGTCCCAGAGACTTATCTCGCATTGGCGCCCGCAATCTACAAGCACCAATACGAACAAACAGAGATTCACAAAGAACACCTGATAATGTTACCCGATTACAGTTATCAAAAATTTAAGACTACAAACACTCTCTTTCATACATCGAAGTTAACAATAGAACCTAGATAAAAATCAATCGACAGATAAATCATGCTTTCTTTCAACGGATATTTATATCAATTTAACTTTTCAATGTCTCTGCCGATGGCTCATCGGGAGTTATCGTCGAGAAATTAACGGCCACTGCTTCTTTAATTTCACCCTTTTGAGTAAAACCACTGACACCTACAATATCATTACCATTTCGAGCATCTGCTAATGGCCTTGTATAGTTCAGATCAATCTGTGAAATACTTAACTCGTCCAGCGAATGTAACTCGCTTGTACCAGTCGACTCAATCCTGCTTTGGCCATCATGATTGGCATCAACCCAAACCCTCACATCGCCCCAGCGTTCATCCTGGTTATCAAATTTAAGGTCTTTGTTGCTATCCAGGCTGCGCAGTGCATCAAATGCATTATCAAAGTTCTTTTTACTCGGAGAATCTCGGCTTCCTTGTTCGGCACCAAAATACTCTGACATCAACTCCGAGACATTATCAATTTTTCCGTTTCCATCAAGGTCCAAAACAACCATACCTTCGTCAGGGCTGCTCCACCCCGTTTGCACCTTCTCGCCGTCGTTGTTCATGTCGAAATGAACAGGAGAGGCATGAGGGTTGGTGAGTTTTGCTCCGGCCCCACCCAGATCCAAAATCAAAGGGTCTACTTTGTTTTCTAAGGCGCATTTCATTCTTGCAATTTGTTCTGGCGTTATATAGTTGAGACCTCCAACACTTTCCAAAGAAATATCAACATTAGCAGCTGGCCTTTCGATATTTGTCACAGGTACCCCTCCGCCTGTGCTGTAGCCGTTCGATGCAGAAGTAGCGCCACCTGCCCCCCCACTTCCGCCACTGTCAAGACTACCAGCCGTACCGTTACTTATACCGCCACCTGGAATCACAGGCAGTGAAATATCAACTTCTACACCTTTTACTAATAAATCTTCAAATACTATCTTTATGACAATAGGTATAATCATTGAGGCATTGCCAAAATACTTTTCGAAAATCATCCCAATAGCAGCGGCATTTTGTATAAATACCGTGGCATAATTTTCCATTTGCTCTAAAAAGTTACGGCCCGGAATCTCAACGTAATTATGCCCTAGTCCACCCCCCCACACAGGAAACTCATCACCGAGCGTCCCGGCCCATTGCCATGGTTCCAAACCTAAGTATTTTACTGCGGCTTGCACGTCTCTTTTGATCACATCTTTAATTGGCAAAATGCCTTTAGCGTGAATAAAATCCGCAATAACTTGGTGGGCTAATCTGTCAGAAGCATTTTTATACATACGCGAAGTGAATTTCCTTCCGGAGCGCTCAACTGCATATCGCATGGAATTGGAAACCAGTTCGCTTGCAAAGCTTCCGTCAATATTATTGATAGATTTTGCAGCCATAAGCCAGTTAGCCGTCATCAACATCTGGTCTCTCACTTCGCCATCGGCCTGGTTGGCAATAGCTTTTTGAGCAACATTATATAAGTAATGGTATCCTCCCGCGTAGTCTTTCACGGCGAGTCTATGTTCCAGGTATTTGATATCCGCGGGTGCCAGAGGTATTTGCACCATATTGGCGCCTCCTTAATTAATTAAAAAACGATCCAGAAAATTCAACACAAAAACATCGGCTTCTTTAAGGTTGGAAATCTCACGGCTAAACAAATAGTCAATCCCAAAAGTACTTTTGTACGCTCTTTTTCCCATATAAATCAGGTCCCACTCATATATATATGCATTGCTTCCATCACGGCCCGCAACTCTATAAGTCTTTTCACTATCCTCTAACAGTTCAACCCCATCAAAAGACGCAATGGTTTTTAATGTTCGGGTGGCTCGATTTATATCAAACGGAGGAACGGATATAGGAAATAAAACTAACACCATTACATTGTTAGATTTATTTTTATAATCAACCAACTTCATGGATGGATACTCAACACGAAGAGTGACCACGCTTTCACCGTTAAAATCAATAAGCTCGCAATCCTTATCCGAAACATCAAAGGAAAAAACACTGATATTCGTTTTTTCATTAACAAACGTGCAAGCTGCATGGGCGGGCATTGAGCCCCAAGCAAACACCAGTGATATAAGCCCACCTTGAAGATATCTACGCACTACCAGCCTCCAATATTACTGATGTATCGCCATTTCCACAGGAGTAATAAATATAGCGACCAACAAAATTCAATCTTCATAGCTCAGCGCGGAACATGGTTTTTGGACGTGTCATTTCCATACCCCATCCAAGAGCGAGATTAAAAACCTTAACGCCCTGAAAACTTTAGGCCTGGTACCAAAATATGACCACAGCGAAGCCGCCGTTCTTAATGTCGGATATTTCCGTAACTAAAAATAGTATGTAGGAGAGGGTTAAACCGGGCGCAGAACTGCGCGCCCCCGTTTAAAAAACAGACAAGTCCAGCGGCCGAATCGCGCCCATCCAGATAGCATGGTCGGTGTGGTCCAGCAGGTCGTTGCCGGTATCGGGATGCAAAAACACCACCAGACCGTGCCGGTAGAGCGCCAGCCACGGCAGGACGATGCCGATCAGTTCAGGGCCGAAAGCCAGCTGGCAGCTCCAGTCCGGGTGCGGGCCAACCGGGCGTTCGTGGACGCGGCCCATGGTGACGCCAAACAGTCGCCTGGCCTCTTCGCCCAAGGCGCGCGCCTGATCGATGGTCGAAGCGTCGAAGTAGACATGGGCGTGGTAGCCCTTGATTCGCTGCATAAGTACCTCTTGCCCTCACCCCGCCCTCTCCCGGAGGGAGAGGGGCTGCTTTAAAGCGCCAGCAACCGGCGCAATTCAGCCAGCGCCGGTGCAGTATCCGGACGCACCCCGCGCCACAGATTAAACGCCTCGGCGGCCTGTTCGGCCAGCATGCCCAAACCATCCATCACCTGACCCGCGCCATGCCCGCTGGCCCACACGCAAAACGGCGTCGGCTCCTTGCCATACATCATGTCGTAGCACAGGGTTTTACCCGGCTCGATCAGGCTGCTGGCAATGGGTGGCAGTTCTCCACTCAGGCTGGCCGAGGTGGCATTGATAATCAGGTCGACCGGCTCGTGCAGCCAGTCAAAACCGCTTGCAGCCACCGGGCCCAGGTCACTGAACAACTCGGCCAGCAACTCGGCTTTTTCAACGGTGCGGTTGGCGATGGTGACCGAGGCCGGCCCTTCAGCCAGCAACGGCTCCAGCGCACCCCGCACCGCACCGCCTGCTCCCAGGATCAGGATGCGCTTACCCTTGAGGCTGAAACCGGCATTGACCGTCAGGTCGCGCACCAGCCCTGCACCATCGGTGTTGTCCCCCAGCAAAACGCCATCGGCCAATTTGCTCAGGGTGTTGACCGCTCCTGCTCGCTGGGCCCGAGCTGTCAGTTGATCCGCCAGGCGGTAGGCGTCTTCTTTGAAGGGCACTGTCACATTGGCGCCACGCCCCTGCAGGAAAAACTCCGTTGCGCAGCCAGCAAAATCATCCAGTGGTGCCAGCAAGGTGTCGTACTGCATGGCCTGGCCAGTTTGCTCGGCAAACAGGCGATGCAGCACCGGGGATTTGCTGTGGGCAATCGGGTTACCAAAAACAACGTAACGGTCCATCAGGCAAGCTCCTCGGGCAGTGTCAGGCGTTGGCCAACCAGTCGCGGTCTTGCAGGAAGTAATCCGTCAGGCGCGCTTCCGGGCTTTCCGGTTCCGCTTTCCAGTCATAAGCCCAGCGCACTTGCGGTGGCAGGGACATCAGGATCGACTCGGTGCGACCGCCCGATTGCAGGCCAAACAGGGTGCCACGGTCATAGACCAGGTTGAATTCCACATAGCGTCCACGGCGGAATTCCTGGAACTCACGCTGCTGGGCAGTGTATTCGTCGTTTTTGCGGCGCTGAACGATCGGCAGGTAGGCGTCGATATAGGCATCACCAATGGCGCGAATAAAAGCGAAACAGGTGTCGAAATCCCACTTGTTCAGGTCATCAAAAAACAGGCCGCCAATACCACGGGGCTCATTGCGATGCTTGATATGGAAGTAGGTGTCGCACCACGCCTTGTAGCGCGGGTACACATCGGCACCAAATGGCGCACAGGCCTGCTCGGCCACGCGGTGCCAGTGCACGCAGTCTTCTTCAACGCCATAGTAAGGGGTGAGGTCAAAGCCGCCACCGAACCACCAGACCGGTTCTTCGCCTTCTTTCTCAGCGATGAAAAAACGTACGTTGGCGTGGGAAGTTGGCACATGCGGGTTGTGCGGGTGTATCACCAGCGACACACCGAGGGCTTCAAAGCCACGGCCCGCAAGTTCAGGGCGATGAGCACTGGCCGACGGTGGCAGGCCGCTGCCGAACACATGGGAAAAGTTGACGCCGCCTTTCTCGATGACGTGGCCGTTTTCGATTACACGGGTACGACCGCCACCACCCGCCGGGCGCTCCCAGGCGTCTTCAACGAACTGGGTGCCGCCGTCTTCCGTTTGCAATGCGTTGCAAATGCGGTCTTGAAGGTCGAGCAGGTAGGCTTTTACAGCCTCGGTGCGAGTAGTCATGACATCACCTTAAATCGGGCAAAGCGACGCGGCGTGCGGGGCCGGCGGCAAAGGGGGGCTAGCATAACACCGCACTCCGGCTCACCGCAGTTGACGAAGATCACGCTTCAGCGTTGGATGGTGGCTTCGTGAAATGAGCGAGGACAGTGCAAATGGCAAAGCGTATCCAGTTTCGGGCCCACGGCGGCCCTGAAGTGCTTGAGTATGTCGATTACCAACCCGCCGAGCCGGGCCCGCAGCAAGTTCGGGTGCGCAATCAGGCCATCGGTCTGAATTTCATCGATACCTATTACCGGGGTGGCTTGTACCCGCTGGCTGAACTGCCGTCCGGGCTGGGCAATGAAGGTGCGGGGATCGTTGATGCGGTGGGCAGTGACGTGCGCAACGTGAACGTCGGCGATCGCGTCGCTTACGGCACCGGGCCGCTGGGGGCATACAGTGAACTGCACGTTTTGCCTGCAGCCAATGTAGTGAAACTGCCCGAGGATATTTCCTTTGAACAAGCCGCCGCCGTGATGCTCAAGGGCCTGACAACCCAGTACCTGCTGCGTCAGACCTACGAACTCAAAGGGGGTGAAACCATCCTGTTCCACGCTGCTGCAGGCGGGGTAGGTTCGATTGCCTGCCAATGGGCGAAAGCCTTGGGCGTGAAATTGATCGGCACGGTCAGTTCGGCCGAAAAAGCCGCCCACGCCAAAGCTCTGGGCGCGTGGGAAACCATCGACTACAGCCACGAGGATGTTGCCAAGCGTGTACTGGAATTGACCGACGGCAAGAAGTGCCCGGTGGTTTACGACGGTGTAGGCAAGGACACCTGGCTAACGTCACTGGACTGCGTAGCACCACGTGGGCTTATGGTCAGCTTTGGCAATGCTTCAGGCGCGGTAACGGGGGTCAACCTGGGGATCTTGTCGCAGAAGGGCTCGCTGTATGTCACTCGACCGACGTTGGCGTCCTACGCCAATAGCGCCGAAAACCTGCAAGCGATGGCCGATGAGCTGTTTGCGATGATCCGCAGCGGTGCAATCAAGGTTGATTTCAGCCAGCGTTTTGCGTTGGCTGATGCGGCCAAGGCGCAGACGGAACTGTCGGCGCGCCGAACCACGGGATCGACGATTTTGTTGCCTTAAAACAAATTCGTAGCAGCTGCCGTAGGAACGAGGCTGCGTTCGGCGGCGCAGCCGTCGTAAAACCAGACACTGTGGTCGTTCAGAAAAATCTCGGACTCAGGTTTTACGATTGCTTCGCAACCGGACGCAGCCTCGTTCCTTCGGCAGCTGCTACAAGATCGGTTGGGCTGCAACTCATTACGCCGGGCGTACGATTTTGCCGCTAGCCAGGTCGCGGATCAGGCTCGGGTTTTTACGTCCACCCAAGTTGCCACCCAACACATGGTCGATTTGCCCACGGAAATACTGCTCCACTTTCAAGCGAGTACGCGCTGCCGGCAAACCTGCCGGGTTGGCTGAAGTCGAGACAATCGGCCCCACCAGCGCGCACAGTTCGCGCACCAGCGGGTGATCGCTCACGCGCAGCGCCACCGTATCGTGTACCCCGGTGATCCACTCGGGCAGCAAGCCCTGATGCGGCACCAGCCAGGTGTTCGGCCCTGGCCAGGTACTGGCCATGCGGTCGATCCACTCCTGGGGGAAGTCTTCAAACAGGAAGTCGAACTGGTGAATGTTGTCTGCCACCACAATCAGACCTTTATCCACAGGCCGCGATTTGATCGCCAGCAGCCGCTCGACCGCGTCTTCATCCCATGGGTCGCAGCCCAGGCCCCAGACCGCCTCGGTCGGATAGGCAATCACCGCGCCTGCGCGAATGGCTCTTGCAGCTTGTTGGACGCGCCAGGTGCTGATCATTGAATGTCTCCAGATATGTGCTGCGCGCAGTGTACTTAGCTGGCGCGAGCAAACCAACGCCCACCCTCGAGTACAACATGCCCCGCCAGTTCAAGCTCGGTCAGAGTAGCCAGCAATCGGGGCAAATCCCAACCGCTGATATTGGCCAATGCTTCGCTGGTATAGGGCGCTGCCTGCAACAATTGCACTAATGGATGACAGCTTGGAGTAAACATTTCTGTTGTGGGCAACGGCATCGAGCGCCAGCCACGCAGGCCTTCGAGAATGTGCTCAACGGTCTCGACAAGCGTAGCGCCATCACGGATCAACTGATGGCAGCCACGCGCCCCAGGGTGGTGGATGGAACCGGGCATGGCGTACACCTCGCGCCCCTGCTCTGCGGCGAGACGGGCAGTAATCAGCGAGCCGCTGGACACGCTGGCCTCGACCACCAGCACGCCAAGGGACAAACCGCTGATAATGCGGTTACGCCGCGGGAAGTTGGCGGCTTGGGGCCCGGCGTCCAGAGGAAACTCCGATACCACGGCGCTACCGTTGCAAATCATTGCGTCTGCCAATGCCCGATGGCGCTGTGGATAAAGTTTTTCCAGGCCCGTCCCCAAAACCCCCACTGTCTGCCCGCCAACGTCCAGAGCAGCCTGATGCGCTGCGCCATCAATCCCCAGCGCCAGCCCGCTGGTAATCACAAAACCGGCGCCAGCCAGGCTGCGGGAAAAGGCGGTCGCGGTGTCCAGCCCAGGCCTCGAAGCGCGTCGGCTACCGACCATCGCCAACTGCGGTTTTTCCAGAGTTGACGGCTCTCCCGCCACGAATAACAGCGGCGGGGCATCGCTCAATTCGCTTAACAGCGCCGGGTAATCGGCCTGATCATGCAGCAGCACATGGTGTCTGGAGCGCTCAAGCCAGCGCAATGCAGCGCTGGCACCCTCACGGACTTCAGGGCTGCGCCGCGCTTGGGCACACCCCTCGGGCAGCCCCAGGGCACGCCAGGCGCTGGCAGGTGCGCTGAGCGCCGAACTGGCCGAACCAAAGGCTCTGAACAGGCTGTAATAACGCCGTGGCCCAACGTCGGGCAAACGGTGCAAACGCAAGCGGGCCTCCAACTCTGCTGGGGATATTTCTGAGGGTGGCATAGGATCATCCTTGATCGGTTATTCCATCTGGCTGTAAGGAACAAGCTGTGGATAACTCTGTTGACAAGTTGTTTGGCTAACGATGAAAAGTACCGGGTTGAGCCCCTTGGCAGAACTTGAAACGCCAATGGGAAACCCAACATTAGTTGAACGTCGCCTGGAGGCCGGGCAGGTTGGTTTCAAATTGAGACATGCACAGGTGCAGCCCGGCAGCTAGTCGTTTCATCCGTGGGTGAATCCCTTTATTATGTGCTCTCGCGTGAAACGCCTGAGCCCGAGCGGGCTCTCTCTGAAGGAGACGTTTTGCACAGGTTGCTCGAGTCCCCAGGACCCACCTGACAACCGTTTTTGAATCTTTCACACAGTGCACCAATCAAACTTATGGCTATTTTGAACATCCTCGAATTCCCAGACTCGCGTCTGCGTACCATCGCCAAACCCGTGGCGGTTGTGGACGACGAAGTCCGTCAGTTGATCGATGACATGTTTGAAACCATGTACGAGGCGCCAGGTATCGGCCTGGCCGCGACCCAGGTCAACGTGCACAAACGCATCGTGGTCATGGATCTGAGCGAAGACCGCAGCGAACCGATGGTGTTTATCAACCCCGAGTTCGAGATCCTGTCCGACGAGATGGGCCAATACCAGGAAGGCTGCCTGTCGGTACCGGGTTACTACGAGAACGTTGATCGCCCGCAGCGCGTCAAGATCAAGGCGCTGGACCGTGACGGCAAACCTTTTGAAATGATCGCTGAAGGCCTGTTGGCGGTGTGCATTCAGCATGAGTGCGACCACCTCAACGGCAAGCTCTTCGTCGACTACCTGTCTACGCTCAAGCGCGACCGGATCAAGAAGAAACTGGAAAAACTGCACCGCCAGAACGCTTGATCGGCATAAAACGCACAACACTCCCGAACTGGCAGGGACCCGATGTGGGAGCGGGCTTGCTCGCGATCGGGCCAACACGGTTCTGCTGATACACCGGGTAGCCCTCATCGCGAGCAAGCCCGCTCCCACATGAAAATGAGCCAGCCGGTCCGTTCGCTGGCTCATTGCCGTCAGTTCCCGCGCCCCCCTATTCCAAGTGAGTATTCCATGACTGAGCCACTGCGCATCGTCTTTGCCGGCACCCCAGAATTCGCCGCCGAACACCTCAAGGCACTGCTAGACACGCCTTACGAGATCGTCGCGGTCTACACCCAGCCGGACCGTCCGGCAGGGCGCGGGCAAAAGCTGATGCCAAGCCCGGTCAAACAGCTGGCGCTGGAGCACAACATCACAGTGATGCAGCCACCCACCCTGCGTGCCCCTGAGGCCCAGGCCGAACTGGCTGCACTCAAGCCGGACCTGCTGGTGGTGGTGGCCTACGGCCTGATCCTGCCGCAAGTGGTGCTGGATATTCCGCGCCTGGGCTGCATCAACAGCCACGCCTCCTTGCTGCCACGCTGGCGCGGAGCAGCGCCGATCCAGCGCGCCATCGAAGCCGGCGACAGTGAAAGCGGAGTGACCGTAATGCGTATGGAGGCGGGTCTGGACACCGGCCCCATGCTGCTCAAGTCCGTGACCGCAATCACCGCCGATGACACCGGCGGCAGCCTGCACGACCGCCTGGCCGAACTGGGCCCACCGGCCGTGATCCAGGCCATTGCCGGTCTGGCGGCGGGGACGCTGCAAGGTGAAGTCCAGGATGACAGCCTGGCGACCTACGCCCACAAGTTGAACAAGGACGAAGCGCGCATCGACTGGAGCCGCCCGGCCGTTGAGCTGGAGCGCCTGATCCGCGCCTTCAACCCGTGGCCGATCTGCCACAGCACGCTCAATGGCGAAGCCCTCAAAGTACTGGCCGCAAACCTGGCTGACGCTCAAGGTGCACCGGGACAGACTCTCGCCGCCAGCAAGGACGGCCTGATCGTGGGTTGCGGTGAAGGCGCCTTGTGCCTCACACGCCTGCAATTGCCTGGTGGCAAAGCGCTGAACTTCAGTGATTTTTTCAACAGCCGCCGTGAGAAATTCGCCGTCGGTACAGTTTTGGGTGCCGCACAATGAATCCTCGTCTGGCCGCCGCCAAAGCCCTGACTGCCGTGCTCAACGGTAAGGCATCGCTCAACAGTTCGTTGCCGCTGCAACTGGACAAGGTTGAGGTACGTGACCGCGGTCTGACCCAGGATCTGGCCTTCGGCACCGCGCGCTGGCAGCCACGCCTGTCGGCGCTGGCCAACAAGCTGCTGCAAAAACCGTTCAAGGCCGCCGACGCTGACGTCGAGGCATTGCTGCTGGTCGGTTTGTATCAACTGCTCTACACCCGCATTCCGGCCCACGCCGCCATCGGCGAAACCGTAGGTTGCGCCGACAAACTGAAAAAGCCGTGGGCCAAAGCCCTGCTTAACGCCGTACTGCGCAACGCACAGCGAGAAAGCGAAGCCTTACTGGCTGAGCTGGAACGTGACCCGGTGGTGCGTACTGCGCACCCACGCTGGCTGCAAAAATCCCTGAAGGCTTTTTGGCCTGAGCAATGGGAAGCCATCTGTGCAGCCAACAATGCGCACCCGCCGATGATCTTGCGGGTCAACCGTCGCCATCACAGTCGTGATGCGTATCTGCAGTTGCTGGTCGAGGCAGGGATCGAAGCTCAACCTTGCACCTTTAGCCAGGACGGCATCGTGCTGGCTGCGGCCTGCGATGTACGCAATCTGCCAGGCTTTGCCGAAGGCTGGATCAGTGTGCAGGACGAAGCCGCCCAGCTGGCTGCCGATTTGCTCGATCTGGCCCCGGGCCAGCGTGTACTCGACGCCTGCTGCGCCCCCGGCGGCAAGACCTGCCACATCCTGGAAGTCGAGCCCAAGCTCGCCGGCGTGGTAGCCGTGGACCTGGAAGCCAAGCGCCTGGTGCGCGTTCGCGAGAACCTTGAACGTCTGGGCCTGAGTGCCGAGTTGATTGCGGCTGACGGCCGCGATACCGCAACCTGGTGGGACGGCAAACCATTCCAGCGCATTTTGCTGGATGCGCCTTGCTCAGCAACGGGTGTTATCCGCCGTCATCCAGACATCAAGCTGACCCGCCAACCGGACGACATCGCCGCACTCGCCACCCTGCAAGGCGAACTGCTGGACGCGATGTGGCCAACCCTGGAAGTCGGTGGCATCTTGCTTTACGCCACCTGTTCGACGCTGCCGACCGAAAACACCGAGGTGATCGAAGCGTTTCTGGCCCGGACACCGGGTGCCCGCGAGCTGGATATCGCCGGTCAGTTCGGTATCAAACAACCCCACGGCCGCCAGTTGCTGGCGCAAGAAGGTGGGCATGACGGTTTCTATTACGCCAAACTGATCAAGATCGCTGCCGCACGCAGCTAACGGTTCCAGGAAATGACGGCATGAAAATCATCATCCTCGGCGCAGGCCAGGTCGGCGGTACGCTGGCAGAACATCTGGCCAGCGAAGCCAACGACATCACCGTGGTCGACACCGATGGCGAACGCCTGCGCGACCTGGGTGACCGCCTCGACATCCGCACCGTGCAGGGCCGCGCCTCGCTGCCCAATGTGCTGCGCCAGGCGGGTGCAGATGACGCCGACATGCTGGTGGCCGTGACCAACAGCGACGAGACCAATATGGTCGCGTGCCAGGTGGCCTACACGCTGTTTCACACCCCGACCAAAATCGCCCGTGTACGAGAAGCGGCTTATCTGACACGCGGCGAGGAGTTGTTTGATAACGACGCCATCCCGGTCGACGTGCTGATCAGCCCCGAGCAGGTGGTCACCAACTACATCAAGCGCCTGATCGAACACCCCGGTGCTTTGCAGGTGATCGACTTTGCCGAGGGCAAGGCGCAGTTGGTCGCGGTCAAGGCGTATTACGGTGGCCCGCTGATTGGCCAGCAATTGCGCCAGCTACGCGAGCACATGCCGAATGTGGATACACGAGTCGCGGCGATTTTCCGACGCGATCGGCCAATTACACCCCGTGGCGATACCATCATCGAGGCTGACGACGAAGTATTTTTCATCGCCGCCAGAGCCAATATTCGCGCAGTAATGAGCGAAATGCGCCGCCTTGACGAAAGCTACAAGCGTATTGTCATTGCTGGCGGCGGACAGATCGGCGAGCGCCTGGCCGAGGCCATTGAAAGCCGTTACCAGGTCAAAATCATAGAGATGAATCCTGCACGTTGCCGCTATTTGTCCGACACGCTCGACAGTACAGTTGTGCTGCAAGGTAGCGCCTCGGACCGCGACTTGATGCTCGAAGAGAACATCGCCGATGCCGACGTGTTCCTGGCCCTGACCAACGATGACGAGGCCAATATCATGTCCTCGCTGCTGGCCAAGCGCCTGGGCGCGAAGAAGGTGATGACCATCATCAACAACCCGGCCTATGTGGACCTGATCCAGGGTGGCGAAATCGATATCGCCATCAGTCCGCAGCTGGCCACCATCGGCACCTTGCTGGCCCACGTACGCCGAGGCGATATCGTCAGTGTGCACTCACTGCGCCGCGGTGCGGCGGAGGCCATCGAAGCCATCGCCCACGGTGACTCCAAGTCGAGCAAGGTGATTGGCCGCAGCATCGGTGAAATCAACTTGCCACCGGGGACCACGATTGGCGCGATCATTCGCGACGAAGAAGTGCTGATCGCCCACGACTCTACCGTCATCAATGCCGGCGACCATGTGATCCTGTTCCTTGTGGATAAAAAGCATATTCGCGACGTAGAGAAGCTGTTTCATGTGGGCTTGAGTTTTTTCTAAGGAGTCAGGGATGCTGGAATCACTGGAAAAGATGCTCGCCAAGGGTGTGGATAACTCATTGCTGCGCTTTGGCCTGGGCAAGGGCTATCTGGACCTTGGGGATAACTTGAAAGCGGCGGAGCATCTGCAGCGTTGCGTCGGCTTTGACCCCAAGTATTCGGCGGCCTGGAAGCTGCTGGGCAAGGCGCAGCTGGCGGCGGGGGATCGTGCGGCAGCGCGGGCGGCATGGGAGCAGGGGATTGCAGCGGCTCAGGCCCATGGCGACAAGCAGGCCGAGAAAGAAATGACGGTGTTTTTGAAGAAGCTGGATAAGTCGCAGTAATTCATCCAGCTTCATATTGGGAACTTGATGTGGGAGCGAGCCTGCTCGCGAAGATCGTTAGATAATCGCGGCGCTTGTGAAACCTTCGCGAGCAGGCTCGCTCCCACGGGATGCATGTCTGGTCAGTACCAGCGCGCCTCACCCGGCGGACGCTTCTTGAAGCGCTTCATGCTCCACATGTACTGGCTCGGGTACGCCCGCACATACTTCTCGACCACCTTGCTCATGGCCGCGCACGAGGTCGCCGTATCGGTGCTGTACATCTCTTCGGGCGCCGCTTCCAGAATCACTTTGAAACCCGAACCGTCGGGCAAGCGCAATGCGTGGAGGAACACGCCCACCGCTTTGCCGCCCGCCAGCATATTGGGCACAAACTTGCTGGTCAGGGCCATCGTGCCGAGGAACGGCACAAAAATTCCGGCTGACTCAGCGGGCTCCGGATCTGCCGGAATGCCCACCTGACCACCTTTGCGCACCTCCTTGATCACGCTCAGGATGCCTTCTTTGGTCGATGCCGCCACGCGGTTGCCCAGCTGAACGCGTTGCTTTTGCAGCAATTCATCCACAGCCTTGAGCTTGGGCGGGCGGTAAAAAATGATCGGCTTGCACTGGCTGCAATAGAAGTGGTTGAGCACTTCCCAGTTGCCCAGATGGCTGGTGATGCCTACCACGCCCTTGCCTGAGGCCAGGGCGTCCTTGAGCACGTCCAGACCTTCGACTTCACGCACCAGGTCAATCGAACGCTGGGCCGGCCAGATCCAGGCGCACGCGCTCTCGGTCAGGCTTTTACCGATGTCCTTGAGGCTCTGGCCCACGAGTTGCTCACGGGCGACCGGGTCCATTTCGGGGAAGCATTTGGCCAGGTTGATCCGCACCACATCGCGCGAACGATTAGGCAGTTTCCACATCAACCAGCCAATGGCCGAGCCCACGCGTTGCACCGCGCTCCACGGGAGCATGGCAAACAATCGCAAAGCCCCGACCAGCAAGGCGCCTTTAAACTTTTCCACAGAATAATCTCTCGAAAGCACTCGTAGCAGCTGCCGAAGGCTGCGTCCGATTGCGAAGCAATCGTAAATGCTGAGTGCTTGATTTTACTGACACATCGCAGGGCCTGACTTCACGACGGCTGCGCCGCCGGACGCAGCCTTCGGCAGCTGCTACGGGTTATGCGTGTGGCGAAAAAAGACATTCTAACCGCCGTTGGCCAGTTCCGCGTAACGGTCGCAATACGTGGCATGGTCCATAACCATGCCGCTGGCCTGCATAAAGGCGTAGCAAATGGTCGGGCCGACGAACGTAAAACCGGCTTTTTTCAGGCCTTTGCTCATGGCTTCGGCCTCTGGCGTCACCGCAGGGAATTCATGGCGTTCAGTAAAGTGGTTGATCTTCGGTTTACCACCCACAAACGACCATAAAAACTCCACCGGGTTGTCCAGAGCCAGCCAGGCCCGGGCATTGCGTCGTGCTCCGGCCACCTTGAGACGGTTGCGGATAATCCCCGGATCCTGCAACAAAACCTCGATTTCAGTGTCCGTCATAACTGCCAAACGCTGCACATCAAAGCCAAACATGACCTTGCGATAGTGCTCGCGCTTCTTCAAAACCGTGATCCATGACAAACCTGCCTGGAACCCTTCGAGCAATAACAACTCGAACAGCCCATGCGCATCGCGCAACGGCACGCCCCACTCTTGATCGTGATAAGCGGCATACAGCGGATCTTCTGAACACCAGAAGCAACGTGGCATATAGGCTCCAGGGGGTGGAGGGGCGACCGAATCGGGTATACTCCCGCTCTTTAAATCGCAGCCCAAGAAACAGGTGAATTTGTGAGCCAGCCTACGCCAGCAGTGCGTACCTTCCAAGACTTGATCCTCGCCCTCCAGCAATACTGGGCCGAGCAAGGTTGTGTGGTGCTTCAGCCCTACGATATGGAAGTGGGCGCCGGCACATTCCATACCGCCACGTTTTTGCGCTCTCTGGGCCCGGAAACCTGGAACGCCGCTTATGTGCAGCCCAGTCGTCGTCCGACTGACGGCCGCTACGGCGAAAACCCGAACCGTTTGCAGCACTACTACCAGTTCCAGGTGGTTTTGAAGCCAAACCCGCCAAACTTCCAGGAGCTGTACCTGGGTTCGCTGAAACATATCGGCCTGGACCCACTGGTCCACGATATCCGTTTCGTAGAAGACAACTGGGAATCGCCAACACTGGGCGCCTGGGGTCTGGGCTGGGAAATCTGGCTCAACGGTATGGAAGTCACCCAGTTCACCTACTTCCAGCAAGTAGGCGGCATTGAGTGCTACCCGGTTACCGGCGAAATCACCTACGGCCTTGAGCGTTTGGCTATGTACCTGCAGGGCGTGGATTCTGTCTACGACCTGGTATGGACTGACGGCCCGTTCGGCAAAGTGACCTACGGCGACGTGTTCCATCAGAACGAAGTCGAGCAGTCGACTTACAACTTCGAACACGCCAACGTCGACAAACTGTTCGAACTGTTCGATTTCTATGAAAGCGAAGCCAAGCGCCTGATCGAACTCGACCAGCCGCTGCCGTTGCCAAGCTACGAAATGGTGCTCAAGGCATCCCACACGTTCAACCTGCTGGATGCCCGCCGCGCCATTTCCGTGACCGCGCGTCAGCAATACATCCTGCGTGTGCGTACCCTGGCGCGTTCGGTGGCTCAGGCCTACCTTGAAGCTCGCGCCAAGCTGGGCTTCCCGATGGCTCCGCCGGATTTACGTGATGAAGTGTTGGCTAAGTTGGAGGCAGCACAATGAGTGCTCAAGATTTTCTGGTTGAACTGGGCACTGAAGAACTGCCACCAAAAGCCCTCAATACCCTGGCTGATGCATTTCTCGCCGGGATTGAAAAAGGCCTGCAAACAGCCGGTCTGAAATTCAGCGCGAAAAAAGTCTACGCCGCACCGCGCCGCCTGGCCGTTCTGCTGACCCAGCTGGAAACCCAGCAGCCTGACCGCAGCATCAATATCGACGGCCCGCCACGTCAAGCTGCTTTCGATGCCGAAGGCAACCCGACCCAGGCAGCCCTTGGCTTTGCCAAAAAATGCGGTGTTGAGCTGAGCGAAATCGACCAGAGCGGCCCAAAACTGCGTTTCAGCCAGGTGATCGTCGGCAAGCCGACCGCCAGCCTGCTGCCGACCATCGTTGAAGACTCGCTCAATGACCTGCCGATCCCCAAGCGTATGCGCTGGGGCGCGCGCAAGGTCGAGTTCGTACGTCCAACCCAGTGGCTGGTCATGCTGCTGGGCGACGAGGTCATCGATTGCACGATCCTTGCGCAAAAAGCCGGTCGTGAGTCCCGTGGCCACCGCTTCCATCACCCGGAAAACGTGCGCATCAGCGCCCCGGCCAACTACGCCGAAGACCTGCGCAAAGCCTACGTGCTGGCCGATTTCTTTGAGCGTCGCGAGCTGATTTCCAAGCGTGTGGCCGAGCTGGCGACGATGCAGGAAGGCAGCGCTATCGTGCCGCCTGCCCTGCTCGACGAAGTGACCGCGCTGGTTGAATGGCCGGTGCCGCTGGTGTGCTCGTTTGAAGAGCGCTTCCTGGACGTCCCGCAAGAAGCCCTGATCACCACCATGCAGGACAACCAGAAGTACTTCTGCCTGCTGGACGTCGATGGCAAATTGCTCCCGCGCTTTATTACCGTGGCCAACATCGAGAGCAAAGACCCGCAGCAGATCATCTCGGGTAACGAGAAAGTGGTTCGCCCGCGCCTGACCGATGCCGAGTTCTTCTTCAAGCAAGACAAGAAGCAAAAACTCGAGAGCTTCAACCTGCGTCTGCAAAACGTGGTATTCCAGGCCCAACTGGGCAGTGTTTACGACAAGGCTGAGCGTGTTTCGAAACTGGCGGCATTCATTGCCCCGCGCATTGGCGGTGACGCACCGCGTGCCGCCCGTGCCGGTTTGCTGTCCAAGTGCGACCTGGCCACGGAAATGGTCGGCGAGTTCCCGGAGATGCAAGGCATTGCCGGTTACTACTACGCGCTGAATGACGGCGAGCCTGAAGACGTCGCCCTGGCGTTGAACGAGCAGTACATGCCGCGTGGCGCGGGCGCCGAGTTGCCGAGCACCCTGACCGGTGCTGCAGTGGCCATCGCCGACAAGCTCGACACCCTGGTGGGTATTTTCGGCATTGGCATGTTGCCTACAGGCAGCAAAGACCCGTACGCACTGCGTCGTGCAGCGCTGGGTATCCTGCGCATCCTGATCGACAAGAAACTCGACCTCGACCTGACTGAAGCAGTGAAATTCGCTGTCAGCGCTTTCGGGGCCAAGATCAAGTCGGCCGGTCTGGCAGATCAGGTTCTGGAATTCATCTTCGACCGCCTGCGTGCGCGTTACGAAGACGAAGGCGTGGACGTGGCCACTTACCTGTCGGTACGTGCCCTCAACCCAACGTCGGCGCTGGACTTCGATCAGCGCGTGCAAGCCGTACAAGCGTTCCGCCAGTTGCCGGAAGCCGCTGCACTGGCCGCCGTGAACAAACGCGTTTCGAACCTGCTGAGCAAGGTTGAAGGCACGGTTTCGACCCACGTTGAAGCCCGCTATTTCGACAATGCTTGTGAGTTCTCGCTGTTCTCGGCCATCCAGAAGGCCGACGAGGCCGTACAGCCAATGGCTGCTGCCCGTCAGTACAACGAAGCCCTGACCCGTCTGGCCTCGTTGCGCGAGCCGGTGGATGCGTTCTTCGAAGCGGTGATGATCAACGCAGAAGACCCGAGCGTGCGGGCTAACCGCTACGCCTTGCTGGCCCGTCTGCGTGGCCTGTTCCTGGGTGTTGCCGATATTTCACTGCTGGGCTGAGGGGTTGCCGTTGAAACTGCTGATTCTCGATCGGGACGGAGTAATCAATTACGACTCCGACGCTTACATCAAGTCAGTCGAGGAGTGGCAACCACTGCCCGGCGCGATCGAGGCCATTGCGCAGTTGAGCAAGGCCGGCTGGACAGTCGCCATCGCGACCAACCAGTCCGGCATTGCCCGCGGCTACTATGATGTTGCCACGCTGGACGCCATGCACGCCCGCTTGCGGGCGCTGGTGGCAGAGCAGGGTGGCGAGGTCGGATTGATTGTCTATTGCCCACACGGACCTGACGCGGGTTGCGCTTGCCGTAAGCCCAAACCTGGCATGTTGCAAACGATTGCCAACCATTACGGCGTTGATTTGGCCCAATGTTGGTTCGTCGGTGACAGTTTGGGTGACTTGCAGGCTGCGCAAGCCGTCGATTCTCAGCCAGTTTTGGTAAAAACCGGAAAGGGCCTACAGACATTGGCCAAAGAGTTACCGGTTAATACTCTAGTATTTGACGATCTGGCGGCAGTCGCCGCAGAACTTATCCACAAATAAAGCATGTTCGAACACTGGCCTGCACGTTATGCGCTGGCCTGTTCCCTTATGCTTTATCCGCAACGGTAAAAGCCGCTATGTCGATACTGCAGGCCATCAGAACCTTCTTCTTTTACCTGCTGCTGGGCACCAGCTCTCTGCTGTGGTGCTCGCTGAGCTTTTTTGTCGCTCCGTTTTTGCCATTCCGTGCGCGCTATCGGTTTATCAATGTTTACTGGTGCCGCTGCGCGCTGTGGCTGACACGGGTGTTCTTGAAAATTGACGTTCGGGTTACGGGCGCAGAAAACATCCCGCAACGACCGTGCGTGATTCTGGCCAACCACCAAAGTACCTGGGAGACGTTTTTTCTCTCGGCCTACTTTCAGCCGTTGAGCCAGGTACTCAAACGCGAATTGCTGTATGTGCCGTTTTTTGGCTGGGCGATGGCGATGCTGCGCCCGATTGCCATCGACCGTGACAACCCCAAGGCTGCGCTCAAGCACATTGCAAAAAAGGGTGATGAGCTGCTCAAGGACAACATTTGGGTGCTGATCTTCCCGGAAGGCACCCGCGTGCCGTTTGGCCAGGTGGGAAAATTTTCCCGGGGAGGCACGGCCCTGGCGGTCAACGCCGAACTACCGGTACTACCGATTGCCCACAACGCGGGCAAGTTCTGGCCCAAGACGGGCTGGGCGAAAAAGGCTGGCACCATCGAGCTGGTCATCGGTGAACCGATGTACGCCAACGGCAGCGGTCCACGGGCCATTGCCGAGCTGAACGACCGGGTACAGGCCTGGAACGAGCAGGCTCAGCGCGACATGGGTTCGTTGCCTCCTATAGCTAAACCTTCTGAAACGATTGTGAACTAAGCAAATTGTGGATAACTTGTGCACAAGTTTTCTTTTTTTGTGAAAAAACAGACGTAAGCCTATGATTTTCATGCTTATTTCAGACTGTAAGTTTTCACCTAAATACGTGCATAAGTTTTTCTAAGCGCAAAAAAAACCGGCTTATATCAGCCGGTTTTTTGTGCCTGTCGATTCATTGCTTCTACCGCGCGGCCATCCTGCACCTTGGTAAATTCAAGATATCTGGATTCATCGCAACCTAACCAACATTGCTGTCAGGAAAAGCTATTGCTGCGTGTCAGATGCGGGATGAACGTGGTCTGGTACTTCAACTGATCGGCCTTGAGGGTTGACGCCGGATACACCAGATTTTCCAGCTGTCTGGTTTTTTCGATCATCTTTTGATCACCTTTGACGAAGTTTATCGAATACGCATTGTCTGGGCCCGGACTCGTAGGGGTGACCGTCACCGGGGTAAATCCAGCATTGGTGGCCATGGCGATCAGTCTTTCTTGGGACATATAATTGGCAGGTGTTTCAGCTTCCATATATTGATTGTAGGTTCGCTCCAGTTGTGCGGGCGATATATCCGGGTTTTCATGGAGCTTCTTATACAACTCAATGACCACATGCATCAGGTCGATATCATCTCCGCTCAGGCGACTGGAGTGCTCGGTGATGCTCAGTACGCCCCCCTCCTTGAGCAGATCGGCGGCTTGTTTGATACTGTATTGTTGCACCCCGTCGGAGGGGAAGTGATGCAGTGAATGCTGATACATGACGCAATCAAACTTTCCACCTTCCACTAATGGGTTTGCACAATCGCTCCCTGCCACTTTGCCGCTGCTCATGCTAGTGCCGTCATAAATGATCTTTTTAACGGATGCACAATTCTTGCGACTCTCGAGTTGCACCGTTTTGCTGTTTTCGTCCCATCCTGTTTCAGTATCGACTTCCAGGACATAGGGCTCGACATATATGCCGCTGGCCTCGGCCAGACTGGCGGATACATAGGACGTCAGCTTGCCGTCATTTCCGCCGATATCCAAAACCTTGAGCTTGTTCGAACCGCGGCCCAAATCTGGATTCACCTCCATGATCATAGTGGCGATGTCATTACCCTTTCTGCTGAGGTGAGCAGTGACATCAGTCGCAACGGATTGTTTATTGATCGTTGTCGCGTTTCTATACCAATCGCACAGTTTTTCTATAAAAACGGCGTTGGGAAGCTTTCGTGAAACGTCCTTGGCGAGGCCCACCATATCGGCAATCAAGCGTTCCTTGTACTCATTGCTGATTGAAAAAGAATCCGAGTCGCAGTGATAGGTCAGTACTTTGGAAAGATCAGCATGTCGGCCAATATTCTCGCCGTGCAACTTTAAATAGTCATGGATAAAGTAATTACTCTTTGAGTCCAGTCGATGTTGGACAGGTTCGAAGCTTTCCAATGGACCGTCGAATGCCCTAGGAGAGAGTGAGATAAGTTGCAACATACAGAGTTCCTTATTCGCTGATGATCGTTCTAGGCTATAAGTAGGATTATCAGCAAAGCGGGTTCCAGAGACTTTGTATGAGCCCTTGTCCAAAGCTTTGGACGACCCGACCACAACAACAGAGGGGCAGGTTATTGAATGGGGCTTTATTGCCACGTTCAAGTTCGGGAATGTGGAAGGCGGTGGGGCTCTTCGCTCCACCGCTCGCTCAAAGGGAAGGCGGGTTACTTAGACCTTGTCGATATTCACATTCCTCGTTTCCTTGAGGCACAGCATGCCCACCACCAGGCTGACCCCGGTGATCACCACCGGGTACCACAGGCCATAGAAGATATCCCCGGTGTAGACCACCAGTGCAAACGACACGGTGGGCAGAAAACCACCGAACCAGCCGTTGCCGATATGGTAGGGCAGGGACATTGAGGTGTAGCGGATGCGAGTCGGGAACAGCTCTACCATCACGGCTGCCAGTGGGCCGTAGGTCATGGTGGCAATGAGTGTCAGTAGTACCATCACCAGTACAACCATTGGCTGGTTGACCGCGCCTGGATCAGCCTTGGCCGGGTAACCCGCTTCGGTTATCGCTGCGCGCATGGCCGCTTCGTCAAAACCGCTGATTTTCTGTTCACCTACCGACACTTGAACTTCAGCGCCCGGTGCAGCCGACTGTGAGGTATACGGCAAGCCCTGCTTCACCAGGAAGGTTTTAACCTTGTCGCACGGGCTGTCAAAACGTGCCTTGCCTACCGGGTCAAACTGGAAGGTGCAGGTGCCCGGGTCGGCCATGACCACAATCGGTGATTGACGGCTGGCGGTATCAATCTGCGGGTTGGCGTAATGGCTCAATGCTTTGAACAGCGGAAAGTACAGGACTGTGGCCAATAACAGGCCAAGCATCAGGATCGGCTTGCGCCCCACACGGTCAGACAGCCAGCCGAAGAATATAAAGAACGGTGCCCCGATTACTACGCTGATAATCAGTAAGAGATTGGCCTGGGCCGGGTCCATCTTGAGCATCTGTGTCAGGAAAAACAGCACATAGAACTGCGCGGTATAGAAGGTTACCGCCTGGCCAGCGTTGATACCGAACAGGGCAATCAGCACGATCTTGAGGTTTTCCCATTTACCGAACGATTCGCGGATCGGCGACTTGCTGGTTTTACCTTCGGCTTTCATTTTCACGAACGCTGGCGACTCGTGCATGCTCATGCGAATCCAGGTCGAGATGCCCAGCAGCACGATGGACAGCAGAAACGGCAGGCGCCAGCCCCAGACTTCAAACTGGTCACCGGTCAGGTACCGGCAACTCAGCACCACCAGCAGCGACAACAACAAACCCAAGGTGGCAGTCGATTGAATCCAGCTGGTGTTGAAGCCACGCTTGCCCGGTGCGGCGTGTTCAGCCACGTAAGTGGCTGCACCGCCGTATTCACCGCCCAGCGCCAGCCCCTGGAGCATGCGCAATACCACGAGCATGATCGGGGCTGCGATACCGATGCTGGCGTAGGTCGGCAACAGGCCGACAGCGAAGGTCGATAAACCCATCAAGATGATGGTCATGAGGAAGGTGTATTTACGCCCGATCATGTCACCCAATCGACCGAACACCAGTGCCCCGAAGGGCCTCACCAAAAAGCCTGCGGCAAAGGCCATCAAGGCAAAAATAAACGCCGTGGTGTCGTTGACCCCAGCAAAGAACTGCTTGCTGAGCACGGTGGCCAAAGCGCCATACAAGAAAAAGTCATACCACTCGAAAACGGTCCCGAGGGATGACGCAAAAATGATCTTGCGCTCTTCGCGCCCGGTCGTTCCTTTGACGGTAGCCGCCTGTTGTGCAAGTGCGTCTGACATGTGCAAAGTCCTCGGCCCTATGGGCCACAGTGATTATTGTTGTTGTCCACTGCCGGTTCCGGATGACTGCGCCCGAAACCACGATCGCCTTCAGGCGACCGGTATAGCTGCCGTGCGGTTAACGCCTGCTGTGTACTGCGGTGTTTCAAGCGAAGCCTGCAAAATCAGCTGCGCGGCTTTTTCACCAATCATCAGGGTCGGAGAACAGGTATTACCCGACACGATGCTGGGCATGATCGAAGCGTCTGCCACCCTCAAACCCGGTACCCCATGAACGCGCAATTGGGCATCGACCACTGCCTCGGCGTCCTGGCCCATGCGGCAAGTGCCCACGGGATGAAAAATCGTCGTACCAATACGGGCAGCTGCGTCGTACAGCTCTTGTTCGGTCTGCAAGTCCTTGCCTGGCAGATATTCCTCAGGTGTAAAGGCCTGCAGAGCTGCGCTGGCCACGATACGCCGAGTCAGGCGTATGGCATCGGCTGCTACCTTCAGATCATCAGGGTGGCTCAGGTAATTGGGGTCGATCAGCGGTGCGTCATCCGGGTTTGCCGAACGGATATCCACGCGCCCCCGGCTTTTTGGTCGCAAGTTGCACACCGAGGCGGTAAAGGCCGGGAAGGTGTGCAGCGGCTCGCCAAAACGCTCAAGGGACAGCGGCTGGACGTGGTATTGCAAGTTGGCAGATAACTGATCAGGGTCGGATTTGACGAACGCCCCCAGCTGACTGGGGGCCATCGCCAAAGGACCACTGCGGTCGTAGGCATATCGCAGGCCCATGCCGACTTTACCCCACACGCTATTGGCGACCTGGTTGAGGGTTCGGGCCTTGGTCAGTTTGAAGATCAAGCGTAACTGCAAGTGGTCCTGCAAATTCCCCCCCACCCCGGGCAGCTCATGCAGCACAGTTATCCCCAGGCTTTCGAGCAAAGGCCGCGGGCCAATACCCGAGCGCTGCAAGATGCCAGGAGAGCCAATCGAACCGGCGCAAAGGATAATCTCGCAACCGGCCGTGAAGGTATGCTGTGCGCCTTGCCAGCGCGCACTGACCTGGGTGGCCCGGCCGTTTTCAAGCAGCACTTTGTCGACTTGCACGTCGGTCAAAACCGTCAGGTTGGGGCGCTTGAGTATCGGCCGCAGAAAAGCCTTTGAGGCATTCCAGCGCACACCGGAGCGCTGGTTGACTTGAAAGTATCCACAGCCCTGGTTATCGCCACCGTTGAAATCGCTGACGCTGGCAATTCCGCTTTGCGCGGCGGCGTCACGAAACGCGTCCAGAATCGGCCATGAATAACGCTGCTGCTCAACCCGCCACTCACCTTCACTGCCATGCAGCTCAGAATTGCCGGCAAAGTGCTTTTCGCTGCGTTTGAACAATGGCAATACGTCATCCCAGCCCCAGCCCGAATTGCCCAACTCGGCCCAGCGGTTGTAATCACCCGCCTGGCCGCGCATATAAATCATGCCATTGATGGACGAGCTGCCGCCCAAGACCTTACCCCGTGGGTAGCTCAGACTGCGACCTTGCAAACCGGCCTGGGTTTCGGTCTTGAAACACCAGTCGGTGCGTGGGTTACCGATGCAATACAGGTAACCCACAGGAATATGGATCCACGGGTAGTTATCTTGCCCGCCCGCTTCGAGCAGCAACACGTTGTGGTGAGGATCGGCAGACAGCCGATTGGCCAGCACTGAACCTGCAGGCCCGGCACCCACGATGATGTAGTCGTACACCTTGTTGGCTGATGGCATGTATCACCTCGCGCCTTTTATTTATTGTTCTTGTCCTACACCATCCTATTGATTATTTTCGTGTTGCAAACGCGAGATTTCACCCATGGCTTGTGCGTTTTTGCACAGTCATCCGTAAGCCACATCTGATGTAGCGCTCTGGGGGTTGATCATGTTCGACTGGAATGACATGCGGTACTTCCTGGAGTTGCAGCGCAGCGGACGTTTACTCACCGCCGCCAAGCGCCTGAACACCACCCATAGCACCGTTGCCCGGCATATTGAGAGCATCGAGCAACACTTGGGCGCGGCTTTATTTGTGCAATATGCTCAGGGGTACGAACTGACCCCGGCCGGGCAAGCCTTGCTCAAACATGCCGAAGCGATGGAAAACGTCGCACTGCTGGCCCAGGAAGAAATCAATCAGTCCCTCACCCCCTTGGGCAAAATCCGTCTGGGTGTCACCGAGGGCATTGGCATCATGTTTATCACCTCGCGACTGCGGGGTTTGTTTGAGCGTTATCCAGGTCTGGAGGTGGAACTGGTCGCAGTACCGCGCTTCGTCAGCATCCTCAACCGCGAAGCAGAAATCAGTATTCATCTGGACCGTCCCAACGCCGACCTGTTGATAACTCGCAAACTCACTGACTACCGGCTCGCGCTCTATGCCAGCCGCCTTTATCTGGACAAGGCGCCGCCTCTGAACAGCCGCGACGATCTGGCCAACCACTACTGGATCGGCTACGTCGACGACCTGTTGTTCAGTCAGGAGCTGCTGTTCCTCAATACCTTCTGCCGCACCCCGACCGTGACCTTTCGCAGCACCAGCGTCATTGCCCAGCAACAAGCCGCTCGCGCCGGCCTGGGTATCGCCGTATTGCCCAACTACATGGCCGCTGACGACCCCGACCTGGTGCGTGTATTGCCGGGCGAGTCTGTGCAACGCAGTTACTGGATCAGCACCCGCCGTGAACTGCACAAATCCGTAAGGTTGAGGGTGGTGTGGGATTTTTTACTGGAGTTGTGCCGCGAGGAGAGGGCGGTGCTGTTGGCGCCATAGTCATTTTTTAGCCATTAAAAAAGGCCAACGCTGAGCGTTGGCCTTTTTGGGTACTGCGGGTCAAAACAGGATCAGAAATCCAGGTTGGACACTGCCAGTGCGTTGCTCTCGATGAATTCACGACGTGGTTCTACAGCATCGCCCATCAAGGTGTTGAAGATCTGATCGGCGCCGATCGCGTCTTCGATGGTGACTTTCAGCATGCGACGCACGCTTGGGTCCATCGTGGTTTCCCAGAGCTGATCCGGGTTCATTTCACCCAGACCTTTGTAGCGCTGGATGGTGTGACGCTTGGTGCTTTCAGCCATCAACCAGGCCAGTGCTTCCTTGAACTCGGTCACTTGCTTGCGACGTTCGCCACGCTGGATATAGGCGCCTTCATCCAGCAGGGTGCTCAGTTGAGCGCCCAGGGTCACAACGGTTTTGTAATCGTTGCTGCCGAAGAAGTCGCGGTTGAAGGTGATGAACGTCGAGTGGCCGTGGGAGATCAGTTCGACCTCTGGCAACCAGACATTACGCTCACGGTCTTCACGCAGGCTGGCTTTGTAGACCAGGCCCGATTTCTCAACCAGACGCAGACGCTCTTCAAACTTGGCCATCCAGTCCTGCATGGCAGCGTGGTCACCCAACTGCTCAAGGCTTACAGCCGGCAGGTAGATGAAGTGCTCGGTCAGCTCCTGAGGGTACAGGCGCGACAAACGCTTGAGGGTCTTCATCACCATGCGGAAGTCGTACACCAGACGCTCCAGTGCCTCACCGGAGATGCCAGGAGCATCTTCGTTCAGGTGCAGGCTGGCATCTTCAAGAGCCGACTGGGTCATGTACTCTTCCATGGCCTCGTCGTCTTTGATGTACTGCTCTTGCTTGCCCTTTTTCACTTTGTACAACGGTGGCTGGGCGATGTAGATGTAGCCACGCTCGATCAGCTCCGGCAACTGACGGAAGAAGAAGGTCAGCAGCAGGGTACGGATGTGCGAACCGTCAACGTCAGCATCGGTCATGATGATGATGTTGTGATAGCGCAGTTTGTCGATGTTGTACTCTTCGCGGCCGATGCCACAGCCCAGCGCAGTGATCAAGGTGCCGACTTCTTGCGAAGAGATCATCTTGTCAAAACGGGCTTTCTCGACGTTGAGGATTTTACCTTTCAACGGCAGGATGGCTTGGGTACGACGGTTGCGACCCTGCTTGGCGGAGCCGCCAGCAGAGTCACCTTCCACCAGGTACAGTTCGGACAGAGCAGGGTCTTTTTCCTGGCAGTCAGCCAGCTTGCCCGGCAGGCCCGCGATGTCCAACGCGCCTTTACGACGGGTCATCTCACGGGCTTTACGTGCAGCTTCACGAGCACGGGCTGCGTCGATCATCTTGCCGACAATCAACTTGGCTTCGTTCGGGTGTTCCAGCAGGAAGTCGGAGAAGAACTTGCCCATTTCCTGTTCAACAGCGGTCTTCACTTCGGAAGACACCAGCTTGTCTTTAGTCTGCGAGCTGAACTTTGGATCCGGCACTTTCACCGATATGATCGCGGTCAAGCCTTCACGGGCATCATCACCGGTGGTGGCGACCTTGTGCTTCTTGGCCAGGCCTTCAGCTTCGATGTACGTGTTGAGGTTACGCGTCAGGGCAGAGCGGAAGCCCACCAAGTGCGTGCCACCATCGCGCTGTGGAATGTTGTTGGTGAAGCACAACAGGTTCTCGTTGAAGCTGTCGTTCCACTGCAGGGCGATTTCTACGCCGATGCCGTCTTCACGCTGAACATTGAAGTGGAACACCTGGTTCACAGGGTTCTTGTTGGTGTTCAGGTAATCAACGAATGCACGCAGGCCACCTTCGTACTTGAACAGCTCCTCCTTGCCGCTGCGCTCGTCCTTGAGGACGATACCCACACCGGAGTTCAGGAAGGACAGTTCACGAATCCGCTTGGCCAGGATGTCCCAGCTAAAGTGGATATTCTTGAAGGTTTCAGCCGAAGGCTTGAAGTGGATCTGCGTACCCGTGGTTTCGCTTTCACCCACAATAGCCATAGGCGCCTGAGGAACACCGTGGACGTAGGTCTGTTCCCAGATCTTGCCGCTGCGGCGTACAGTCAGGACCAGCAGTTCGGACAGGGCGTTTACCACCGAAACACCTACACCGTGCAAGCCGCCGGATACTTTGTAGGAGTTGTCATCGAACTTACCGCCGGCGTGCAGCACGGTCATGATGACCTCGGCTGCAGATACGCCTTCTTCTTTATGCACGTCAACCGGAATACCGCGGCCGTTATCGCGCACGGTGATGGACTCGTCCGGGTGGATCGTGATGGTGATGTCGTCGCAATGGCCAGCCAGCGCTTCGTCGATGGAGTTGTCGACTACTTCGAACACCATGTGGTGCAGACCGCTGCCATCGTCAGTATCACCAATGTACATACCGGGACGTTTGCGTACGGCATCAAGGCCTTTCAGCACTTTAATGCTCGTTGAGTCGTACGTGTTTTCTTCGCTCAATGCCTTCACTCCCGATGGTCGTGGGTCTGGGTGATACAGCCCTGTTCCACGTGGAACAGGGCAACTGGCGTTTCCGTCTGCCAGCCTTCCCTCAATAATTCGTGGTCTACACAGGTAATGAATACCTGGCAGCGTAAGTCTTCCAACAAGCGACACAGTGCGTTGCGATGCTGCTCGTCCAGTTCGGACGGCAAGTCATCCACCAGATAAATACATTGGCCTCGCCGGGCCTGGCTGACCAAGTGCCCCTGAGCGATGCGCAGCGCGCAGACCACCAACTTCTGCTGCCCCCGCGACAAAATATCTGCGGCGTTATTTGCACCCAGCTTAAGGCGCAAATCAGCACGTTGTGGCCCCGCCTGGGTATGCCCCATTTGCTGGTCCCGGTGGACAGACGCGGCGAGTACAGCACTCAGCTCACGGTCTTTATCCCAACCACGGTAATAGCTCAGCGTTAACCCCTGGAGATCCAGCAGCTCGCTCAGGGTCTGCTCAAAGACTGGTTTCAAGGCTTTGATGTAGGCGCGGCGGTATTCATCAATTTCAGCACTGGCCAGGCACAGTTCCCGGTCCCAGGCCGCTTGTGAAACGGCGTCGAGTGTACCATGCCGCAGCCATGAGTTCCGCTGCCGCAGGGCCTTCTGTAGCCGCTGCCAGGTCGACATGAACCGCGGTTCAACATGGAACACGCCCCAGTCGAGAAATTGCCTGCGGATCTTTGGGGCCCCTTCAAGAAGTCGGAAGCTGTCCGGGTTGATCAATTGCAGCGGAAGTATCTCGGCCAATTGCGCAGCACTGCGCGCATTCTGGCCGTCGATACGAATCTGGAACTCCCCCTGACGATCCCGCGAGACACCCAGTGCACTGTGTCCGCCTTCTGCCAGTTCTACCTGACCAAAAACTGTACAGCTCTGCTGCTCATGCTGGATAACGGGGTTCAGCCGCACACTGCGAAACGACCGCGCCAACCCTAGCAGGTGGATAGCTTCCAGCACGCTGGTTTTGCCGCTGCCGTTGGCGCCGTACAGAATATTGATGCGGGGGGAGGGGGAGAAGGTCACCGGGTGCAGGTTACGCACCGCGGTGACTGTGACACGACTGAGGGACATCTAGCGTGGGCTGTGCATAAGTTACAGGCGCATCGGCATGACAACGTAGGCCGAGTCGTCGTTGTCCGACTCCTGGACCAGGGCGCTGCTGTTGGAGTCCGACAGGATCAGACGCACTTGTTCAGTGGTCATGACGCCCAGTACGTCCAGCAGGTAGCTCACGTTGAAGCCGATCTCCAGAGAGCCGCCGTTGTAATCAACGCCAACTTCTTCTTCCGCTTCTTCCTGCTCCGGGTTATTGGCCTGGATTTTCAGCTGGCCATTGGCCAGTTGAAGGCGAATACCGCGGTACTTTTCGTTGGACAGGATCGCGGTACGGCTGAACGCTTCACGCAGTGCCTGACGGTCACCGATCACCACCTTGTCACCGCCTTTAGGCAGAACGCGCTCGTAGTCCGGGAACTTGCCGTCTACCAGCTTGGAAGTAAAGGTGAACTCGCCGGTGGTCGCTCGGATATGGTGTGCACCCAGAACGATGCTCACTTCGCCGTCTGGCTCGGTCAGCAGGCGCGCCAGCTCGAGGATACCCTTGCGCGGTACGATCACCTGGTGACGGTCTGGTTGGCCGATATCGGCTTTCATCGAGCACATGGCCAAACGGTGACCGTCGGTAGCTACGGCACGGATGATCCCGGCCGACACTTCCAGCAGCATACCGTTGAGGTAGTAACGAACATCCTGCTGGGCCATGGCAAAGCTGGTGCGCTCGATCAGACGACGCAACTTGCTCTGCTGCAGGCTGCAGGTCAGCGAACCCGGACCTTCTTCAACCGTCGGGAAATCGTTGGCCGGCAACGTCGACAGGGTAAAGCGGCTACGGCCTGCCTTGACCACCAGTTTGTTGTCATCAAGTTTGATGTCGATCAGTGCATCGTTGGGCAGGCTTTTGCAGATATCCATCAGCTTGCGCGCAGGCACGGTGATTTCGCCTGGCTCGGCCGGCTCTTCAAGTTGCACCCGACCGACCAGCTCGACTTCAAGGTCAGTACCGGTCAGCGACAGTTGCTGGCCTTCGACAACCAACAGCACGTTGGACAATACCGGCAAGGTCTGGCGGCGTTCTACTACGCCGGCGACCAGTTGCAGGGGTTTCAACAGGGCTTCGCGTTGAATGGTGAAATGCATGGTCTAGTCCCTTGCCTTAATAAGCTGCGCTGGTGTCATCAGGTTGTCAGAGTTCGCAGCAGGTTCTTGTAGTCCTCGCGGATGTCCGCGTCGGATTCCTTGAGTTCGTTGATCTTGCGGCATGCGTGCAAAACCGTGGTGTGATCGCGACCGCCAAACACATCGCCGATTTCCGGCAGGCTGTGGTTGGTCAGTTCCTTGGACAGTGCCATGGCGACCTGGCGTGGTCGCGCTACCGAGCGCGAACGGCGCTTGGACAACAAGTCCGAGATCTTGATCTTGTAGTACTCGGCCACGGTGCGCTGGATGTTATCCACAGAGACGAGTTTGTCTTGCAGCGCCAGCAAGTCTTTTAGGGACTCGCGAATCAGCTCGATGGTGATGTCGCGGCCCATAAAGTGCGAGTGAGCGATAACGCGCTTGAGCGCGCCTTCGAGCTCACGCACGTTGGAGCGAATGCGCTGGGCAATAAAGAAGGCTGCATCATGGGGCAGATCAACCTTGGCCTGATCGGCCTTCTTCATCAGGATCGCTACGCGGGTCTCTAGCTCCGGCGGCTCGACGGCAACCGTCAGTCCCCAGCCAAAGCGCGACTTCAGACGCTCTTCGAGGCCTTCGATTTCTTTCGGGTAACGGTCACTGGTCAGAATCACTTGCTGACCGCCTTCAAGCAGGGCGTTGAAGGTGTGGAAGAACTCTTCCTGGGACCGTTCCTTACGCGCAAAGAATTGAATGTCATCGATAAGCAAAGCATCGACCGAACGGTAGAAGCGCTTGAACTCGTTGATGGCATTGAGCTGCAGGGCTTTAACCATATCAGCTACAAAACGCTCGGAATGCAGGTATACGACCTTGGCATTCGGGTTCTTCTTTAACAGGTGGTTACCCACCGCGTGCATCAAGTGAGTTTTACCCAGACCTACGCCGCCATAAAGGAAGAGCGGGTTGTAACCATGCTTGGGGTTATCCGCCACTTGCCACGCCGCAGCGCGGGCCAGTTGGTTGGACTTGCCCTCGACGAAGTTTTCAAAGGTAAAGGTGCGGTTCAGGTAGCTGGTGTGCTTCAGGGCACCTTCAACCTGAACGGTGCGCTGTTCGGCGCGCACGGGTGCTTGCTGCGAGCTGGCGCCTGCCATCGGGTCGAAGCTGGCACGCGAAGGCTCTTCGCTGGCGGGCTCGGACTGCTTGGGCGCGGGTGCAGAGACTGCAGGCGCAGGCGCGCTCGGCGCCGGGGCTTGTTGAGAAGCCGATGCAGCCAAGGGCGCATTGGGGGCAGCACGAGGCGCCGAGCTGCGTTTGCTGCCTATTAACAAGGACAACGCTGGCGCCATGCCATTGCTGTGCTCATTCAACAGTTCAAGCAAACGGCTCAGGTATTTTTCGTTAACCCAGTCGAGAACGAATCGGTTGGGTGCATACACACGCAACTCGTCGCCTTCGGCTTCGACCTGTAGTGGACGGATCCAGGTGTTGAATTGCTGGGCAGGCAGCTCATCGCGCAAAAGCTCCACGCACTGCTGCCAAAGTTCCACTGACACGGATATCCCCTAAGTTGAAAGCCGGTGAGGCAAAAACAGGCGCCATTGTAGCGACCGCCGCCCCACTTATCCACATGTAGCTGACCTGCATATAAGGCGTTGACAGGCTTTTTACTGTGAACAAAGCGACAAATGGTATGTGCATAAGGTCTGTGGATAAGCGGGCCTGAGCTCGTTGCACAAGTGGGGGTAAAACTCTGTGCATAACACGGCTGTGGATAAGTAGCCCTTTCATGCACAGCTTTTCCGAGGGTGCAGCACAGGCAAAGCACCGCTTGTGGACAACCTTTCTGTTCTCTGAAAACCTTGCTCTACAAGGGCTGCATAGCGTTATCCACAGCAGAACGGCTCTATAAGAGTAGTAAGTTCTTTAAAAGAGCTTTAAATACTTCGTTTTTTTATTTCTATAGTTGGCAGGCACAAGACTGGTGCAAAACGGCAAACATCTATTTAGCAGTAAACGTTGGTTGGAAATTGACCTATCGGCTTGCATTCTCTAGAATCGCCGGTCTCTTAAAACGGGGGCCATTCCGGCCCGTTGTGGACGAACCAGGTAGCACGACATGAAACGTACTTTCCAACCAAGCACTATCAAACGCGCCCGCACTCACGGTTTCCGTGCTCGCATGGCTACTAAAAACGGCCGTGCAGTCCTGTCGCGTCGCCGCGCCAAAGGCCGTGCACGTCTGGCAGTTTGATAATCAGACAATGGTGGTGAGTCAGGACTTCAGTCGGGAAAAGCGGTTACTCACTCCCCGACATTTCAAGGCAGTCTTTGACTCCCCCACCGGCAAGGTTCCGGGGAAAAATCTCCTGCTCCTTGCGCGTAGCAACGATCTTGATCACCCCCGCCTGGGGTTAGTGATCGGGAAAAAGAGCGTAAAGCTCTCCGTTGAGCGCAATCGCCTTAAGCGTTTGATGCGTGAATCGTTTCGTCTCCACCAGGATTTACTGGTTGGTTGGGATATCGTTATCGTCGCGCGCAAAGGTTTGGGTGACGTAGAGAACCCCGAATTGATTCAGCATTTCGGCAAACTCTGGAAGCGTCTGGCCCGTAACACGCCAGTTCCAGCGGTTAAAACCGAAACTGTAGGGGTAGGCAGTCCTGATGCGTAAACTGGCACTCGTTCCGATCCAGTTTTATCGTTATGCCATTAGTCCTTTGATGGCCAGCCACTGCCGTTTCTACCCCAGTTGTTCCTGCTACGCGTTGGAAGCCATCGAAAATCATGGCCTTCTGCGCGGCGGCTGGCTGACCTTTCGTCGTTTAGGTCGCTGTCACCCGTGGAATCCCGGTGGTTACGACCCGGTTCCACCTATCCCTACCTCCCGTTCTTCTTGATGGCCGAGTAATCATGGATATTAAACGCACGATCCTGATCGTCGCTCTCGCAGTCGTGTCCTACGTTATGGTTCTGAAATGGAACCAGGACTACGGCCAAGCTGCCCTGCCGACTCAGAATGTTGCCGCCAGCACCACCGCACCGGCTTTGCCCGATACGGTTTCAGGTAACAACGTTGCAAACAGTGCCGATGTACCCAGCGCCAATACCGATACCAGCACACCGACTGAAACCCCGGTGGCTGCAAGCAAAGACCTCATCCACGTAAAAACGGATGTTCTGGATATCGCGATTGATCCACAGGGTGGTGATATTGCCCAGCTGCGTCTGCCGCTTTATCCACGTCGCCAGGATCACCCGGATGTTCCTTTCCAGTTGTTCGATAACGGCAACGAACGCACCTATCTGGCCCAAAGTGGCCTGACAGGCGTTGATGGCCCGGACGCCCGTCCGTCAGGTCGTCCTGTTTTCAGCACCGAGAAAAAGACCTACGAACTGGCCCCAGGTCAGGATCAACTGGTTGTTGATCTGAAATTCAGCGAAAACGGCATCAACTACATCAAACGTTTCACGCTCAAGCGTGGTTTGTACGATGTACAAGTTAGCTATCTGATTGATAACGAGAGCGGCAAGCCGTGGAACGGCAACCTGTTCGCGCAATTGAAGCGTGATGCCAGCTCCGATCCTTCTTCCAGCACCGCCACCGGTACTGCGACTTACCTGGGCGCTGCCCTGTGGACAAGTGCAGAGCCGTACAAAAAAGTGTCGATGAAAGATATCGACAAGGCTCAGCTGAAAGAAACCGTACAAGGCGGCTGGGTTGCCTGGTTGCAGCACTACTTTGTGACCGCGTGGATCCCTCAGAAAGGCGATAACAACGTCGTTCAGACCCGCAAAGACAACCAAGGCAACTACATCATCGGTTTCACTGGCCCAACATTGACTGTTGAACCGGGCAAAACCGCTGAAACCAGCGCTACGTTGTACGCCGGTCCGAAAAGCCAGGGTGTACTCAAAGAGTTGTCCCCAGGCCTGGAACTGACAGTTGACTACGGCATCCTGTGGTTCATTGCCCAGCCTATCTTCTGGCTGCTGCAACATATCCACAGCCTGGTCGGTAACTGGGGCTGGTCGATCATCTTCCTGACCATGCTGATCAAAGGGATCTTCTTCCCTCTGTCGGCCGCCAGCTACAAGTCGATGGCCCGCATGCGCGCTGTGGCACCAAAACTGGCCGCTCTGAAAGAGCAGTTCGGTGATGACCGCCAGAAAATGTCGCAAGCGATGATGGAGCTGTACAAGAAAGAGAAGATCAATCCACTGGGCGGCTGCTTGCCGATTCTGGTGCAGATGCCGGTCTTCCTGTCCTTGTACTGGGTACTTCTGGAAAGTGTTGAAATGCGCCAGGCGCCGTTCATGCTCTGGATTACCGACCTGTCGATCAAAGACCCGTTCTTCATTCTGCCGATCATCATGGGCGCAACCATGTTCATCCAGCAGCGTCTGAACCCGACTCCGCCGGATCCGATGCAGGCCAAGGTGATGAAGCTGATGCCAATCATCTTCACCTTCTTCTTCCTGTGGTTCCCGGCTGGTCTGGTGCTGTACTGGGTTGTGAACAACTGCCTGTCCATCGCTCAACAGTGGTACATCACGCGTAAAGTCGAAGCGGCTACCAAAAAAGTCGCTGAGTAACTTACTCTGATACGCACCACTCAAAACGCCCCCTAGTGGGGCGTTTTGCTATCCGTCACTTTTGTTTTGAGGCCTGTTTTATGAGTGTTCCGGCAGAGACTATTGCTGCAGTAGCGACCGCCCAAGGCCGAGGTGGTGTGGGGATCGTACGTATTTCCGGCCCACTCGCCCGTGTTGCGGCCAAAGCGTTCAGCGAACGCGAACTAAAACCGCGCTATGCCCATTACGGCCCTTTTTACGGCGACAACCGCGAAGTGCTGGATGAAGGCATAGCACTCTACTTCCCCGGGCCCAACTCCTTTACCGGCGAAGACGTCCTTGAACTGCAGGGCCACGGCGGTCCGATTGTTCTGGATATGCTGCTGCAGCGCTGCATCCAGTTGGGCTGCCGTTTGGCCCGTCCGGGGGAGTTCAGCGAGCGGGCCTTTTTGAATGACAAGCTCGACCTGGCCCAGGCCGAGGCGATTGCCGACCTGATCGAGGCAAGTTCTGCACAGGCTGCGCGTAACGCATTACGTTCCTTGCAGGGTGCTTTCTCTCAACGTGTGCATAACTTGACCGAGCAATTGATCGGTTTGCGTATCTATGTCGAAGCAGCGATTGATTTCCCGGAAGAAGAAATCGACTTCCTCGCCGATGGCCATGTGCTCGGTATGCTCGACAAGGTTCGTGAAGAGTTATCCACCGTACAGCGCGAAGCCGGCCAGGGTGCTTTGCTGCGCGACGGCATGACCGTGGTGATTGCCGGGCGGCCCAATGCTGGAAAATCGAGCCTGCTCAATGCCCTGGCCGGGCGTGAAGCGGCGATCGTGACCGAAATCGCGGGTACTACCCGTGATGTGTTACGCGAACATATCCACATTGATGGCATGCCATTGCACGTTGTCGACACCGCAGGTCTGCGCGACACCGATGACCAGGTTGAGAAAATTGGCGTGCAGCGCGCACTCAAGGCCATTGGTGAAGCTGATAGGGTATTGCTGGTGGTTGATGCCACGGCACCGGAAGCTGATGACCCGTTTGCCCTGTGGCCAGAGTTTCTTGAACAACGCCCGGATCCGGCGAAGGTGACCTTGATCCGCAACAAGGCGGATCTAAGCGGTGAGAATGTAGCCCTTGAAGTCAGTGAAGATGGCCATGTCACCATCAGCCTGAGTGCCAGATCTACAGAAGGCCTGGACCTGCTGCGGGAACACCTCAAGGCCTGCATGGGCTATGAGCAGACCTCGGAGAGCAGCTTCAGCGCACGCCGCCGCCATCTGGAGGCATTGCAGCACGCCAGCAAGGCACTTGAGCATGGCAGGGCACAACTGACCCTGGCGGGCGCCGGGGAGCTATTGGCCGAAGATTTGCGCCAGGCACAGCATTCCCTTGGCGAAATTACCGGGGCATTCAGTTCGGATGACCTGCTGGGGCGGATCTTCTCCAGCTTCTGTATCGGTAAATGACCCTCGTAGCAGCTGCCGTAGGTACGAGGCTGCGTCCGGCGGCACAGCCGTCGTAAAATCAGACACTGTGGTGTGCCAGTTAAAACCGGAGCTCAGGATTTACGACGACTACGTCGCCGAACGCAGCATCGTTCCTACGGCAGCTGCTACAGTTATCCACATTCACACGAGGTATTAGTCCGATGCGCCATTGATGCCGCCGCGATGCTTGCGGCCAGTTCTTGATTCCCCTGCAACAGGGGGTAGATCTGTGCATCTCTGGAGTGCGTATGGCTCACGTTACCTCTGTAACGCTGCAAGGCGTTTCTTATCATCTGCCCGATGGCAGTTCCCTGTTTTCAGATATTGATCTGCATCTCGACCAGCGCCGCACCGGCCTGGTAGGGCGCAATGGTGTGGGCAAGAGCATATTGGCGCGCATCATGGCAGGGGATCTCTTGCCCTCAACCGGCTACTGCATCCGTAATGGCACGGTGTATTACCTGACGCAGCAAGTCAGCCATGACCCCAATCACACCCTTGCCGAGCTTGCTGGCGTGCAACCAGTCATTAGCGCCCTTGAGCGAATAGAGCGGGGCAGCAGCGCCCAAGCGGACTTTGACTGTGTGGGCGAACGCTGGAATATCCGCCAGCAACTGCTCGATCAGCTAAGCCGCAACAAGCTTGCACACCTGACCCTTTCGACTCCTGCATCAGCACTCAGCGGTGGTGAAGCCATGCGCGTGGCTCTGCTGGGCGCCTTTTTGTCGAAAGCCGACCTGTTGATCCTGGATGAGCCCACCAATCATCTGGATCACCAGCATCGACTTGCCCTGCATGAACAGTTGCAGCAGTGGCCAGAAGGATTACTTGTTATCAGCCATGATCGCGCCTTGCTGGAAAATATGGAGCGCATCGTTGAGCTGTCACCACAGGGCCTCACCAGTTACGGCGGCGGTTACTCGTTTTATGCACAGGCCAAAACCGGGCAACTGCAAGCGGCACAACAACAGCTGGCGGCATACCGGCTGGAGCGCAAGCGTCAGGAACAGACCCTGCGTGAGCAAAGGGAAAGTCTTGAGCGCAAACAATCCCGTGGCCGGAAACAGGCCGCTGACGCCAATCAGGCGAAGATTTTGCTGGGCCGGCAAAAGGAGCGCAGCCAGGCCAGCAGCGGTAAGTTGCGGGTACAGCAGGATGCGGCTCGCGAGCAATTATCTGTGCAGGTCCGTCAGGCTGCGAATCAGGTAGAAGAGCAGCAGGCCATCTTTATCTCTGCGCCGCAGCCTTGCTCTGGCTCGCCGGCTCAAATTGCCGAGTTGATAGAGGCCCGCCTGCCTTATGGGGCGCAACAACTGCGCAGGATCAATCTTGCCGTTACGCGAGGCCAGCGCATTGCCTTGACCGGCCCGAACGGCTGCGGCAAGTCGACCTTGCTCAAGGTATTGGCCGGGCAACTAACGGTTGTTTCCGGTCAGGCCAGGACCCTGGTCACCAGCACTTACCTCGACCAGCACCTGGGCGTTTTGGAACCGGCTCGGTCAGTTCTTGAGCAGTTGCAGTCACTTAACCGGCAACTGAGTGAAGGAGAATTACGTACCCGGCTGGCGCAATTGGGCCTCAATGCCGATCGTATTAACCTGCAATCCCATCGGCTCAGTGGCGGTGAACGCTTGAAAGCGGCGATGGCCTGCGTGTTTTATACACAATCCCCACCACAGCTGTTACTGCTCGATGAACCGGCCAATCACCTGGATCTGCCTTCCGTTCAAGCCCTGGAAAGCATGCTCAAGCATTACCCGGGCACTCTGATCGTTACCTCACACGATGATGTGTTTCTGGCCGCAATCGGAATTACCCACAGGCTCATGGCCTCACCCACAGGCTGGCTGCTTTGCCCCGTCTAACGGGGCTGTTGGCTACCGTTTATCACATTAATCATTGACCGAACGTCCGACCGCTTGCCGGATTGCACCTTCAAGCGTTTTTCGGCTGCCTGTTTATTGGCTCGAAAGCACCCAAACACGGGAATAAGCCCTGTGTATAACTGGCCCTCAGGTCAGTGGGTAAGTAGGTCTGAAAACTGAAGATAACCACCCCTGTGGATAAGCACCTGTTTTACCCACAGGCTTAAAGCACTTATCCCAACCCCTCATCAGTGCATAACCACAGACTTTTGATCCTCTGTACAGTACGTAAAATATAGCCTGTAGCAATCTATCCACAGAAAGGTGCCTCAGTAGAAATAAACATAAAAACAAAGCTTTATAAATTTCTTCTCTATTTATTTATCTATCTTGCCCTTATCCACAGCTGGTTAAATTTTGTGCAAAGGGTTCTTTAAGAAGGGCGAAGTCCCTATACTTCGCGGTCTATCCAAAAAACCCCTAGTAACAGGCACGAGGTGCGTGGTGAATTTCCCTTCCCGTTTTGCAGTGATCGTCATCGGCGGCGGTCACGCCGGAACCGAGGCTGCACTTGCTTCAGCACGTATGGGTGTGAAAACCCTGCTGTTGACCCACAACGTGGAAACCCTCGGGCAAATGAGCTGCAATCCTGCAATTGGCGGGATTGGTAAAAGCCATCTGGTTAAAGAAATCGATGCCCTTGGCGGCGCGATGGCGATAGCCACCGATAAAGGCGGTATTCAGTTCCGCGTACTCAACGGACGCAAAGGCCCGGCAGTACGGGCGACCCGTGCACAGGCCGACCGCATCCTGTACAAGGCCGCCGTACGCGAAATCCTGGAAAACCAGCCCAACCTGTGGATATTTCAACAGGCCGCTGATGACCTGATCGTTGAACAGGATCAAGTCCGTGGCGTAGTGACCCAGATGGGCCTGCGTTTTATGGCTGATGCCGTGGTTCTGACCACAGGCACTTTCCTCGGTGGACTTATCCACATCGGCATGCAGAATTACTCGGGCGGTCGGGCCGGTGATCCACCTTCGATTGCCCTGGCACACCGTCTGCGTGAACTGCCCCTGCGAGTCGGTCGCCTGAAAACCGGGACGCCACCGCGTATCGATGGCCGTTCTGTGGATTTCTCGGTAATGACCGAGCAACCGGGTGATACACCGATTCCTGTCATGTCGTTCATGGGCAACAAGGAACAGCACCCGGCCCAGGTCAGCTGCTGGATTACCCATACCAACGCCCGCACTCACGAAATCATTGCCTCCAACCTTGATCGTTCGCCGATGTATTCAGGCGTGATCGAAGGTATTGGCCCGCGTTACTGCCCGTCGATCGAAGACAAGATCCATCGCTTTGCCGACAAGGAAAGCCATCAGGTCTTTATCGAGCCGGAAGGTTTGACCACACACGAGCTGTACCCGAACGGGATTTCCACCTCCTTGCCGTTCGACGTGCAAATCCAGATCGTGCAATCGATTCGCGGTATGGAAAACGCCCATATCGTGCGCCCGGGCTATGCCATCGAGTACGATTACTTCGATCCACGCGACCTGAAGTACAGCCTCGAAACCAAGGTGATTGGCGGCTTGTTCTTTGCCGGGCAAATCAACGGCACCACCGGTTACGAAGAAGCCGGCGCCCAGGGTTTGCTGGCTGGCGCCAACGCGGCATTGCTCGCACAGGGCAAGGAAAGCTGGTGCCCGCGCCGGGATGAGGCGTACATCGGCGTATTGGTCGACGACCTGATTACCCTGGGTACTCAAGAACCGTACCGGATGTTCACTTCCCGCGCCGAATACCGCCTGATCCTGCGCGAAGACAACGCCGACATGCGCTTGACTGAAAAAGGCCGCGAACTGGGCCTGGTCGACGACGCTCGTTGGGCGGCTTTCTGCACCAAGCGCGAAAGCATCGCGCAGGAAGAACAACGCCTCAAAAGTACCTGGGTTCGTCCGGGTACCGAGCAGGGTGATGCCATTGCTGCCAAGTTCGGCACACCGCTGACCCATGAATACAATTTGCTCAACCTGCTGACCCGCCCCGAAATTGATTACGCCGGCCTGGTTGAAGTGACCGGGCAGGGGGCAGAAGACCCGCTGGTTGCCGAGCAGGTTGAGATCAAAACCAAGTACGCCGGTTATATCGATCGTCAACAAGACGAAATTGCCCGTCTGCGTGCCAGTGAAAATACCAAGCTGCCTGTGGATATCGATTACACGACCATCTCCGGTCTGTCGAAAGAGATTCAGAGCAAGTTGGGCGCAACACGTCCCGAGACCCTGGGCCAGGCTTCGCGTATCCCGGGTGTGACCCCTGCGGCAATTTCCCTGTTGATGATTCACCTGAAAAAGCGCGGCGCTGGCCGCACGTTGGAGCAAAACGCTTGAGTTCGCTGGTAACCGCACAACACGCCGAAGAGTTATCCACAGGTGCACGCCAGCTGGGCGTCGCACTGACCGAGCATCAGCATCAGCAATTGCTGGGTTATCTGGCCCTGTTGATCAAATGGAACAAGGCCTACAACCTCACGGCTGTGCGTAACCCGGACGAGATGGTGTCGCGTCATTTGCTCGACAGTCTGAGCGTGATGCCCTTCATCGAAAATGGCCGTTGGCTGGATGTGGGCAGTGGCGGCGGCATGCCGGGTATTCCCCTGGCGATCCTGTTTCCCGAGTCGCAAGTGACCTGCCTGGACAGCAACGGCAAGAAAACCCGTTTCCTGACCCAGGTAAAACTCGAGCTGAAGCTGGATAACCTGCAAGTTATCCACAGTCGCGTCGAAGAATTCCAGCCTGAGCAGCCTTTCAACGGAATTGTTTCCAGGGCTTTCAGCAGCATGGAGAACTTCAGCAACTGGACGCGCCACCTTGGCAACAGCGAAACCCGCTGGTTGGCAATGAAGGGCGTTCATCCGGCCGATGAGCTGGTAGCATTGCCGTCTGATTTTCGTCTCGATGGCGAACACGCCTTGACCGTTCCGGGTTGCCAAGGCCAACGCCATCTGCTGATACTGCGCCGCACGGCATGATTGGGAACGCAAGCAAGAATGGCTAAGGTATTCGCAATAGCGAACCAAAAAGGTGGTGTGGGTAAAACCACCACCTGTATCAACCTCGCAGCATCGCTGGTCGCGACCAAGCGCCGCGTGCTGCTCATTGACCTTGATCCACAGGGCAACGCCACCATGGGTAGCGGTGTGGATAAACACGGTCTTGAGAATTCGGTCTACGACCTGTTGATCGGTGAATGCGACCTGGCCCAGGCCATGCACATCTCCGAGCACGGTGGTTACCAGTTGCTTCCCGCAAACCGCGATTTGACCGCGGCTGAAGTCGTGCTGCTCGAAATGCAGATGAAGGAAAGTCGTCTGCGTACAGCGCTGGCCCCGGTTCGCGAAAGCTACGATTACATCCTGATCGATTGCCCGCCGTCGTTGTCGATGCTGACCTTGAATGCCCTGGTGGCGGCCGATGGGGTGATTATCCCCATGCAGTGCGAGTACTTTGCACTCGAAGGCTTGAGCGACCTTGTGGATAACATCAAGCGCATCGCCGAGCTGCTCAATCCGAACCTGAAGATCGAAGGCCTGCTGCGCACTATGTACGACCCGCGCCTGAGCCTGATGAACGATGTTTCGGCGCAGCTCAAGGAACACTTCGGCGAGCAGCTCTACGACACCGTGATTCCGCGCAACATCCGCCTGGCCGAAGCGCCAAGCTATGGCATGCCAGCGCTGGCGTATGACAAAAATTCCCGTGGCGCGATTGCTTACCTTGCCCTGGCGGGCGAGCTGGTTCGTCGTCAACGTCGTTCTACCCGCACGCCTCAGCCAACTTAAGGAATTTCCATGGCCGTCAAGAAACGAGGTCTCGGACGCGGACTGGATGCACTCCTGAGTGGTCCTACGGTCAGCTCGCTGGAAGAGCAAGCGGTCAAGGTTGATCAAAGCGAACTGCAGCACCTGCCCCTGGACCTGATCCAGCGCGGCAAGTACCAGCCTCGTCGCGACATGGATCCGCAGGCGCTTGAAGAACTGGCCAGCTCGATCCGCACCCAGGGCGTGATGCAACCGATCGTGGTGCGCCCGATCGAAGGTAACCGCTTTGAGATCATCGCCGGTGAACGTCGCTGGCGCGCCAGCCAACAGGCTGGCAAGGACACGATCCCGGCGATGGTCAAAGACGTGCCGGACGAAACCGCCATTGCGATGGCGTTGATCGAGAACATTCAGCGTGAAGACCTCAATCCGATCGAGGAAGCTGTCGCCTTGCAGCGTTTGCAGCAAGAGTTCCAGCTGACTCAACAGCAAGTCGCCGACGCTGTGGGTAAGTCCCGGGTGTCTGTGGCTAACTTGTTGCGATTGATTTCGTTGCCGGAAGTGATCAAGACCATGCTGTCCCACGGTGACCTGGAAATGGGTCATGCGCGGGCATTGCTCGGTTTGCCTGATGCTCAGCAGGTTGAAGGGGCGCGACACGTTGTCGCACGAGGCCTGACGGTACGTCAGACTGAAGCCCTGGTTCGCCAGTGGTTGAGTGGCAAACAGGAACCCGCGGAACCGGTTAAAACCGATCCGGACATTGCCAGACTCGAACAGCGTCTGGCTGAGCGGCTGGGCTCTGCGGTGCAGATCCGCCACGGAAAGAAGGGAAAAGGCCAGTTAGTGATTGGTTACAATTCCCTGGATGAGCTGCAAGGAGTGCTTGCTCACATCCGCTGAAACAATTCCTCATGTAGCGCGCAGTCGGAAATCACTACCTGACAGTTGAATAGGGGCTTCGTCGCCCCTATACTCTGCGCGCATTTTATCGGCACAAATTATGCCAAGTTTTCTGTTTTTGGTAGCCGACCTTTGAGGAGCAGTTGTGATGGAAACCCGCACGCCAAACCGCTTGCCGTTCCATCGCTTGGCGGTTTTTCCGGTTTTGCTGGCTCAATTTGTCGTTTTATTGCTGGCTGCTCTGGGGCTCTGGCAATGGCATGGAGTCGTCGCCGGATATTCAGGACTCTGCGGAGGCCTGATAGCTTTGCTACCCAATGTGTATTTTGCTCACAGGGCTTTTCGGTTTTCCGGCGCCCGAGCAGCGCAAGCCATCGTCCGGTCGTTTTACGCCGGTGAGGCAGGCAAGTTAATTTTGACGGCAGTGCTGTTCGCGCTGACGTTTGCAGGTGTGAAGCCATTGGCGCCGTTAGCAGTATTCGGTGTCTTCGTGCTGACCCAACTGGTCAGTTGGTTCGCTCCCCTGCTAATGAGAACAACACTTTCGAGACCTTAGGGCGTTTGAGGCAACCATGGCAGAAACAACCGCTTCGGGCTATATCCAGCACCACTTACAGAACCTGACCTTTGGGCAGCTACCTGATGGCGGCTGGGGCTTTGCCCACACCGTTGCAGAAGCTAAAGCAATGGGCTTTTGGGCGTTCCACGTCGATACCCTCGGCTGGTCGCTGTTTGTTGGTCTGATTTTCATCCTCGTATTCCGCATGGCGGCCAAGAAGGCAACTTCCGGTCAGCCAGGCGCACTGCAGAACTTCGTTGAAGTACTGGTGGAATTCGTTGATGGCAGCGTAAAAGACAGTTTCCACGGTCGCAGTGCAGTAATCGCACCGCTGGCGCTGACCATTTTCGTGTGGGTGTTCCTGATGAACGCCATCGACTTGATCCCGGTTGACTGGATTCCTCAGTTGGCCATCTTGATCACTGGCGATGAACACTTCCCGTTCCGTGCCGTACCGACGACTGATCCAAACGCGACCATGGGCATGGCCCTGTCGGTGTTTGCACTGATCATCTTCTACAGCATCAAGATCAAGGGCATCGGTGGCTTTATCGGTGAACTGACCCTGCACCCATTCGGCAGCAAGAACATTTTTGTTCAGGCGCTGCTGATTCCGGTGAACTTCCTGCTCGAATTCGTGACGTTGATTGCCAAGCCTATTTCGTTGGCTCTGCGTCTGTTCGGCAACATGTACGCTGGCGAGCTGGTGTTTATCCTGATCGCCGTGATGTTCGGCAGCGGCCTGCTTTGGCTTAGCGGTCTGGGCGTGGTGCTGCAATGGGCGTGGGCTGTATTCCACATCCTGATCATCACCTTGCAAGCGTTCATCTTCATGATGTTGACCATCGTCTACCTGTCGATGGCACACGAAGATAATCACTAAGATCCGCTTCGGCGAATCTGGTGCTCCTCTCACCTTCGGGTGAGAGGGCGTCGCAAAATGATTTTGTTTTACCGCTTTAATCTAAAAACCTAAACCATACGACGTAAAAGTCGGGAGGAAAGATGGAAACTGTAGTTGGTCTAACCGCTATCGCTGTTGCACTGTTGATCGGCCTGGGCGCACTGGGTACCGCAATTGGTTTCGGCCTGTTGGGTGGCAAGTTCCTGGAAGGCGCAGCGCGTCAACCAGAAATGGTTCCAATGCTGCAAGTTAAAATGTTCATCGTTGCCGGTCTGCTCGACGCCGTAACCATGATCGGTGTTGGTATCGCACTGTTCTTCACCTTCGCTAATCCTTTCGTTGGTCAACTCGCTGGCTAATCACTCGAATTTTCGAGTTGATTAGAGTGATGGACAACGAACGAGCGAGGTGTTGGCGTGAACATTAATGCAACCCTGATTGGCCAGTCCGTTGCGTTCTTCATTTTTGTACTGTTTTGCATGAAGTTCGTGTGGCCTCCGGTCATCGCGGCATTGCAAGAACGTCAGAAGAAGATTGCGGCTGGACTGGACGCTGCTAACCGAGCAGCTCGCGACCTGGAGTTGGCCCAAGATAAAGCGGGTCAACAACTGCGCGAAGCTAAGGCTCAAGCAGCTGAAATCATTGAGCAAGCCAAGAAACGCGGTACTCAGATCGTAGACGAAGCCCGTGAACAGGCTCGCGTTGAAGCTGACCGTGTGAAGGCTCAGGCTCAGGCCGAGATCGAACAGGAACTGAACAGCGTCAAAGACGCCCTGCGTGCCCAACTGGGTACCCTGGCTGTTGAAGGCGCAGAGAAGATCCTGGGTGCCACAATCGATCAAAACGCGCACGCGGAGCTGGTTACTAAACTGGCTGCTGAAATTTAAGCGAGGGCGATCATGGCAGAATTGACCACGTTGGCCCGACCTTACGCTAAGGCAGCCTTCGAGCACGCCCAGGCCCACCAGCAACTGGCCTCTTGGTCAGCCATGCTCGGCCTGGCTGCAGCAGTGTCGCAAGACGACACTATGCAGCGCGTGCTCAAGGCCCCGCGACTGACGAGCGCAGAAAAGGCCGCCACGTTTATTGACGTGTGCGGCGACAAGTTCACTGTAGAAGCACAGAACTTCATCAACGTCGTTGCCGAAAACGACCGTCTCCCGCTGTTGCCGGAGATCGCCGCTCTGTTTGACCTGTACAAGGCCGAACAAGAGAAGTCGGTAGACGTTGAAGTCACCAGTGCTTTTGCATTGAACCAAGAACAGCAAGACAAACTCGCCAAGGTTCTCAGTGCACGACTCGACCGGGAAGTGCGCCTGCAAGTTGCGGAGGATGCCAGCCTTATAGGTGGTGTCATCATCCGCGCCGGCGACCTGGTTATCGATGGCTCGGTTCGCGGGAAACTCGCAAGCCTTGCCGAAGCATTGAAATCTTGAGTTTGAAGGGGCAGCAGAGCAATGCAGCAACTCAATCCTTCCGAAATAAGTGAAATTATCAAGGGCCGCATCGAAAAACTCGATGTGACCTCCCAAGCCCGTAACGAAGGCACTGTCGTCAGCGTATCTGACGGTATTGTGCGGATTCACGGTCTGGCCGACGTAATGTACGGCGAGATGATCGAGTTTCCGGGCAGCGTCTTCGGTATGGCTCTCAACCTCGAGCAAGACTCTGTAGGTGCCGTAGTACTGGGCGCATACACGACTCTGGCTGAAGGCATGAGCGCCAAGTGCACTGGCCGTATCCTGGAAGTTCCGGTTGGTAAGGAACTGCTGGGTCGCGTTGTCGACGCACTGGGTAACCCAGTTGATGGCAAAGGTCCACTGGGCAACACCGAGACTGATGCAGTCGAGAAAGTTGCTCCAGGCGTGATCTGGCGTAAGTCGGTAGACCAGCCTGTACAGACTGGCTACAAGGCTGTCGATGCCATGATCCCTGTCGGCCGTGGCCAGCGTGAGCTGATCATCGGTGACCGTCAGATCGGTAAAACCGCTCTGGCGATCGACGCGATCATCAACCAGAAGAACAGCGGCATTTTCTGTGTATACGTAGCGATCGGTCAGAAGCAATCGACCATCGCCAACGTGGTTCGCAAGCTGGAAGAAAACGGCGCGCTGGCTAACACCATCGTCGTTGCTGCCAGTGCTTCCGAATCCGCAGCGCTGCAGTTCCTGGCACCGTACTCCGGTTGCACCATGGGCGAATACTTCCGCGACCGCGGTGAAGACGCGCTGATCGTTTATGACGATCTGTCCAAGCAAGCAGTGGCTTACCGCCAGATTTCCCTGCTGCTGCGCCGTCCACCAGGCCGTGAAGCTTACCCAGGCGACGTGTTCTATCTCCACTCCCGTCTTCTGGAGCGCGCATCCCGCGTATCCGAAGAATACGTAGAGAAGTTCACCAACGGCGCAGTGACCGGCAAAACCGGTTCCCTGACCGCACTGCCGATCATCGAAACCCAGGCTGGCGACGTTTCCGCGTTCGTTCCGACCAACGTGATTTCCATCACCGACGGTCAGATCTTCCTGGAATCGGCCATGTTCAACTCCGGGATCCGTCCTGCAGTGAACGCCGGTGTTTCGGTATCCCGTGTGGGTGGTGCCGCTCAGACCAAGATCATCAAGAAGCTGTCCGGTGGTATCCGTACCGCTCTGGCTCAGTACCGTGAACTGGCAGCATTTGCCCAGTTCGCTTCTGACCTGGACGAAGCGACCCGTAAGCAACTTGAGCATGGTCAGCGCGTTACCGAGCTGATGAAGCAGAAGCAATACGCACCAATGTCGATCGCTGACATGGCGCTGTCGCTGTATGCCGCTGAGCGTGGGTTCCTGACTGACGTCGAAATCACCAAGGTCGGTAGCTTTGAACAAGCGCTGATTGCTTACTTCAACCGCGATCACGCCGAGCTTATGGCGAAGATCAACGTTAAAGGTGACTTCAATGACGAAATCGACGCTGGCATCAAAGCCGGTATCGAGAAGTTCAAGGCCACCCAAACCTGGTAAGCCGCAGCGGGAGCCGCAAGGCTCCCGCTTGCTAACCTGATAGGTGTTACATGGCAGGCGCAAAAGAGATTCGCAGTAAGATTGCGAGCATCAAAAGCACGCAAAAGATTACCAGCGCCATGGAAAAAGTGGCGGTCAGCAAAATGCGCAAGGCACAAATGCGCATGGCTGCTAGCCGTCCTTATGCGGAGCGTATCCGCCAGGTTATTGGGCATTTGGCCAACGCCAACCCGGAATACCGCCACCCGTTCATGATCGACCGCGAAGTTAAGCGTGTGGGTTATGTGGTTGTGAGCAGTGACCGTGGTTTGTGCGGTGGTTTGAATACCAACCTGTTCAAGGCTTTGGTCAAGGACATGGCGGTAAACCGTGAAAACGGCGTCGAGATTGATCTGTGCGTGGTCGGCAGCAAAGGTGCGGCATTTTTCCGTAACTTCGGCGGTAACGTCGTCGCTGCTATCAGCCATCTGGGTGAAGAACCGTCGATCAATGATTTGATCGGCAGCGTTAAGGTGATGCTGGATGCTTACCTGGAAGGCCGTATTGACCGCCTGTCCGTGGTATCCAACAAGTTCATCAACACCATGACGCAACAGCCTACTGTGGAGCAATTGATTCCACTGGTGGCGACCCCGGATCAAGAACTCAAGCACCACTGGGACTATCTCTACGAACCGGATGCCAAAGAGCTGCTAGACGGCTTGATGGTGCGTTACGTGGAGTCGCAGGTGTACCAGGCGGTGGTCGAGAACAGTGCAGCTGAACAAGCTGCGCGGATGATCGCAATGAAGAACGCCACTGATAACGCCGGTGACTTGATCAGCGATTTGCAGCTGATCTACAACAAGGCGCGTCAGGCTGCGATCACCCAAGAGATCTCGGAAATCGTCGGCGGCGCTGCCGCGGTTTAACGGTTCAAATATTCAGAGGATCCAGCTATGAGTAGCGGACGTATCGTTCAAATCATCGGCGCCGTGATCGACGTGGAATTTCCACGCGAAAACGTACCGAGCATCTACAACGCGCTGAAAGTACAAAGCGCGGCCGGAACCACTCTGGAAGTTCAGCAACAGCTGGGCGACGGCGTGGTTCGTACCATTGCGATGGGTTCCACCGAGGGCTTGAAGCGCGGTCTGGAAGTCACCGACTCTGGCGCAGCCATCTCCGTTCCAGTAGGTAAAGCTACCCTGGGCCGGATCATGGACGTTCTGGGCAACCCGATCGACGAAGCTGGCCCGATTGACACCGAAGAGCGTTGGGGCATTCACCGCCCAGCACCGTCCTTCGCTGAGCAAGCTGGCGGCAACGACCTGCTGGAAACCGGTATCAAGGTTATCGACCTGATCTGCCCGTTTGCAAAAGGCGGTAAGGTTGGTCTGTTCGGTGGTGCCGGTGTAGGCAAAACCGTAAACATGATGGAACTGATCCGTAACATCGCCATGGAACACAGCGGTTACTCTGTGTTTGCTGGTGTGGGCGAGCGTACCCGTGAGGGTAACGACTTCTACCACGAGATGAAGGATTCCAGCGTACTGGACAAAGTGGCACTGGTTTACGGTCAGATGAACGAGCCGCCGGGTAACCGTCTGCGCGTAGCACTGACCGGCCTGACCATGGCCGAGAAGTTCCGTGACGAAGGTAACGACGTACTGTTGTTCGTTGACAACATCTACCGTTACACCTTGGCCGGTACTGAAGTATCCGCACTGCTGGGCCGTATGCCTTCGGCAGTAGGTTACCAGCCGACTCTGGCTGAAGAGATGGGTACTCTGCAAGAGCGCATCACTTCGACCAAAAACGGTTCGATCACTTCGATCCAAGCGGTATACGTACCTGCGGATGACTTGACTGACCCGTCGCCTGCGACCACGTTTGCCCACTTGGACGCTACCGTCGTTCTGTCCCGTGACATCGCTTCCCTGGGTATCTACCCAGCAGTAGATCCACTGGATTCGACTTCGCGCCAGCTGGACCCGAACGTAATTGGCCAGGAACACTACGACACCGCTCGCGGCGTTCAGTACGTGTTGCAGCGTTACAAAGAACTGAAGGACATCATTGCGATCCTGGGTATGGACGAGCTGTCGGAAACCGACAAGCAGTTGGTATCCCGCGCTCGTAAGATCCAGCGTTTCTTGTCTCAGCCGTTCTTCGTGGCTGAAGTCTTCACTGGCGCTTCGGGTAAATACGTTTCCCTGAAAGACACCATTGCTGGCTTCAAAGGCATCCTCAACGGTGACTACGACCACCTGCCAGAACAAGCGTTCTACATGGTCGGCGGCATCGAAGAAGCGATCGAGAAAGCCAAGAAACTGTAATTCCAGCGCCCGGCAACGGGCGCTAATCAGGTTGAGGCAATCAGATGGCTAATATGATGACAGTCCATTGCGATATCGTCAGTGCGGAAGGAGAAATCTTTTCCGGTCAGGTCGAGATGGTGATTGCGCACGGCAGCCTGGGTGATCTTGGTATCGCTCTGGGTCACGCTCCGCTGATCACTGAACTCAAGCCGGGTCCGATCCGCCTGATCAAGCTGGGCGGGGAATCGGAGGTGTTTTACATCTCCGGTGGTTACCTCGAGGTTCAGCCGAACATGGTCAAGGTTCTTGCCGACACCGTGCAACGTGCTGCCGACCTGGATGAAGCCTCCGCTCAGGAAGCCGTAAAGGCTGCCGAGAAGGCACTGAACGAAAAAGGCGCAGATTTCGATTACGGATCTGCTGCTGCACGTCTGGCCGAAGCCGCAGCTCAGCTGCGCACCGTCCAGCAAATCCGCAAGAAGTTTGGCGGCTAAGCCTCCTGTCTTATTGTGTGATTGATTAAAAAGGGTAGCCTCGGCTACCCTTTTTCTTTTTCCGCGAAATACTTTTTGGTCGCAACCGCTGACCACCCAGGATTGGTAGCCAGTCATGTCTCTCGATATCGTTATTCTCGCCGCAGGTCAGGGCACCCGCATGCGTTCTGCCCTGCCCAAGGTTCTGCACCCCGTGGCAGGCAACTCCATGCTTGGCCATGTTATCCACAGCGCTCGTCAGCTTGAACCGACTCGCATCCACGTCGTCATTGGTCACGGAGCCGAACTGGTGCGTGAACGTCTGGCTGCTGATGACCTGAACTTTGTGCTGCAAGACAAGCAACTGGGTACCGGCCATGCCGTGGCTCAGGCGCTACCATTTCTGACCGCAGAAAACGTGTTGATCCTGTACGGCGATGTACCGCTGATCGAGGTTGAGACCCTGCAACGTCTGCTCAAGCAAGTTGGCCCCGAGCAACTGGGCCTGCTGACCGTCAACCTGGCCGACCCGACTGGTTATGGTCGTATCGTGCGTGATGCGGATGGCAAGGTGTGTGCGATTGTTGAGCACAAGGACGCAACCGAAGCCGAACGTACAATTACCGAAGGCAACACCGGGATCCTCGCCTTGCCGACCCGTCGCCTGGCTGACTGGATGAGCCGTCTGTCGAACAACAACGCACAGGGCGAGTACTACCTGACCGACGTAATCGCCATGGCGGTCAGCGATGGTTTGGTCGTGGCCACCGAGCATGCCCTTGACCCGATGGAAGTGCAGGGCGCCAACGATCGTAAACAACTCAGTGAGCTGGAACGTCATTACCAGTTGCGCGAAGCCCGTCGCCTGATGGCCTTGGGTGTGACCTTGCGTGACCCGGCGCGTTTCGATGTGCGCGGTGAAGTCACCGTGGGTCGTGATGTGCTGATCGATATCAACGTGATTCTTGAAGGTCGCGTGGTTATTGAGGACGACGTGGTCATCGGCCCGAATTGCGTAATCAAGGACAGCACCTTGCGCAAAGGTGTTGTGGTCAAGGCCAATAGCCATCTCGACGGTGCCGTGATGGGCGAGAACAGTGATGCCGGTCCGTTCGCTCGTCTGCGCCCGGGCAGTGTGCTGGATGCCCGTGCCCATGTGGGTAACTTTGTCGAATTGAAAAACGCCCACTTGGGTGAAGACGCCAAATGCGGTCACCTGACTTATCTGGGCGATGCCGAGGTCGGACCGCGCACCAATATCGGTGCTGGCACCATCACCTGCAACTACGATGGCGCCAACAAGTGGAAGACCGTGTTGGGCGCTGATGTATTTATTGGTTCGAACAACTCGTTGGTTGCACCTGTGGATATCTCCAACGGTGCTACCACTGCTGCAGGCTCGACCATCAATCAGGATGTTGCCGCGGAGCAACTGGCCGTTGGTCGTGCGCGCCAGCGCAACATTGATGGCTGGAAGCGTCCGGTTAAACAGCCAAAGCCTTGATTTAAAGTTATCCACAGATAGGCGATGATGATTTAAGGTTATTAACAAGTCATCCTATAACTGTTTTAAATCAATAAGTTACCTGAAGCCTTATTCACGCCCTGTGGATAAGGCTTTGTTTTTTGCGGGCTTAAATAAGCGTTTTGGCCAATGAACACAGGCCCATATCGAGTTATTCACAGAAAATAGCCCACAACATTTTCTTGACGAAGGTTTCGAGATACGGTTTCATTGCTTTCGTTATCTTTCGAAACGAAACTTAAGCCGTTATGTCCAAACGTAATACGCCACAACGCAGACACAACATCCTGGCCATGCTTGCCGAGCAGGGCGAAGTCAGTGTGGATGAACTGGCCAAGCGCTTCGAAACCTCTGAGGTTACGATTCGCAAGGATCTGGCTGCACTCGAAAGTAACGGGCTTTTATTGCGTCGTTATGGCGGCGCGATCACCATGCCGCAAGAACTGGTCAGTGATGTCCCTCAGCCAGTTTCTCTTTATAAGCAAGCCATTGCCCGTGCAGCGGTTGGTCTGATTAAAGAGCATGCGCGCATCATCATCGACAGCGGCAGCACCACGGCCTCGATGATTCCACAACTGGGCCTGCAACCTGGCTTGGTAGTGATGACCAACTCCCTGCACGTCGCCAATGCACTCAGTGAACTGGAACATGAGCCTGTATTGCTGATGACCGGGGGCACCTGGGATCCGCACTCCGAGTCCTTTCAGGGACAGGTTGCCGAACAGGTGTTGCGCTCATACGACTTCGATCAACTGTTCATCGGTGCTGACGGCATAGACCTGCAGCGCGGCACGACAACTTTTAACGAGTTGTTGGGTCTGAGCCGGGTCATGGCTGACGTCGCGCGTGAAGTGATCGTGATGGTCGAGTCGGACAAGATTGGTCGAAAAATACCCAACCTGGAACTGCCCTGGAGCAGCGTCCATACCCTTATTACCGATGATCGCCTGCCCCTTGAGGCACGCGAACAGATTCAGGCCCGGGGCATAACATTGTTATGCGCGGCCCTAAGCTAGGAGAACTTTATGTGTGGAATCGTTGGCGCAGTCGCTGAACGTAATATCACGGCCATTCTGCTGGAAGGCCTGAAACGTCTTGAATACCGTGGTTACGACAGCGCAGGTGTGGCTGTTTTCACCAACAACGGCACCCTGGAACGCATGCGCCGCAACGGCAAAGTGGCCGAGCTGGAACAAGCTCTGGCCGGTGAGCCATTGGCCGGTCGTCTGGGCATTGCCCATACCCGTTGGGCCACCCACGGTGCGCCGTGCGAGCGTAACGCTCACCCGCATTTCTCCGGTTCCGATCTGGCTGTTGTGCACAACGGCATCATCGAAAACCATGAAGCCCTGCGTGAGCAGCTCAAAGGCTTGGGCTATGTGTTTACCTCGGACACTGACACCGAAGTCATTGCCCACCTGCTAAACCACAAACTCAAAGATCACAGCGACCTGACCGAGGCCCTCAAGGCCACCGTTAAAGAGTTGCACGGTGCCTACGGCCTGGCTGTGATCAGCGCCAAGCAACCGGATCGTCTGGTTGCATCCCGCAGCGGCAGCCCGCTGGTGATTGGCCTGGGCCTGGGTGAAAACTTCCTGGCCTCCGACCAATTGGCACTGCGTCAGGTCACTGACCGTTTCATGTACCTGGAAGAAGGCGATATCGCTGAAATCCGTCGTGACAGCGTGCAGATCTGGGACGTAAACGGTCAGAGCGTTCAACGCGAAGCCGTGCAATACAGCGATGGCGCCGAAGCGGCCGACAAGGGCGAGTATCGCCACTACATGCTCAAGGAAATCCACGAGCAACCAGCTGTAGTTCAACGCACCCTGGAAAACCGCCTGGGTGCTGACCATGTACTGGTTCAAGCTTTCGGTCCACAAGCGAAGGAATTGTTCGCCAAGGTTCGCAATGTTCAGATCGTCGCCTGTGGTACCAGCTACCACGCCGGCATGGTTGCCCGTTACTGGCTCGAAAGCCTGGCAGGCATTCCGTGCCAGGTTGAAGTGGCCAGCGAGTTCCGCTACCGCAAAGTTGTGGTGCAACCGGACACCCTGTTTGTTTCGATCTCGCAATCGGGCGAAACCGCTGACACCCTGGCAGCACTGCGCAATGCAAAAGAATTGGGCTTCCTCGGTAGCCTGGCGATTTGCAACGTAGGTATCAGCTCGCTGGTTCGTGAGTCTGATCTGACGCTGCTAACCCAAGCCGGTCGCGAAATCGGTGTGGCTTCCACCAAGGCATTTACCACCCAGCTGGTAGGCCTGTTGCTGCTGACCCTGTCCCTGGGGCAAGTGCGCGGCACTCTGGAAGAGGGCGTTGAAGCACAGCTGGTAGAAGAACTGCGTCGTTTGCCTGCGCGTCTGGGCGAAGCCCTGGCGATGGATTCGGTGGTTGAAAAAGTGGCTGAATTGTTTGCCGATAAACATCACACCCTGTTCCTGGGCCGTGGCGCTCAGTTCCCGGTGGCAATGGAAGGTGCACTCAAGCTCAAAGAAATTTCGTACATCCACGCTGAAGCGTACCCGGCGGGCGAGTTGAAGCACGGCCCTCTGGCACTTGTGGATAACGACATGCCGGTAGTGACCGTTGCTCCGAACAATGAGCTGTTGGAGAAACTTAAATCCAACCTGCAAGAAGTGCGTGCCCGCGGTGGCGAGCTGATTGTGTTTGCTGATGAACAAGCCGGTATGAGCAACGGCGAAGGCACCCATGTGATCAACATGCCGCATATCCACGATGTGCTGGCGCCGATCCTCTACACCATCCCGCTGCAATTGCTGTCGTACTACGTGGCCGTGCTTAAAGGCACTGACGTGGACCAGCCGCGTAACCTGGCTAAATCCGTGACTGTGGAATAAATCACAGCTGCGGCACTACTCAGTGGTTTTAGAGAGTTAAAACTGTCGCGAATGAAGGGAGCCACTTACGGGCTCCCTTCTTCGACAGATCCCCTTCTTCCAGGTTGCTTGACCAACACTGAGGGAAAGAATCAATTACAGGTGGAAATGGCCCGCAGCCTCTGGCTGGTAAAGCACTTTCCTGATCTCAATTCGGCGGGTCCGATCAGAAATTCGCCAGTCAATGGCGTCCCCTTCCTGATAGCCCAGGATGGCAGCACCAATGTCGGAATACACGGAGTGCTTCCCGGCGTTACTGTCCGCGTCTTCCGGGTAGACCAAGGCCACTTCGATCTCTTCGTCGTCCAGTTGCACTAAAGCCCTGGAGTTCATCGTGACGACATTGCCCGCCACCTGCTGCGGCTTGACGACAATGGCTCGTTCAAGCTCATGTTCGAGCTCAACAACCGTCGGACCTTGCTCCAGAGCGATGAGACTCTCTAGCCTGGCCTTGTCGATTTCAGTGATGTAGATCCTGGTGGAGTCGCCAACGGTACCTTCGCGCAAGAGCTGGAGATAGCGCCCCGCGGCCATGGAAAATGACTTCAATGTGGGCGTTTCGCTTTCAAGCACAAAGCCGCTGCGCAGAAAGGCTTTTACCGAGCGCGTGTTGTCCGGGTGGATCTTGGCGATGAGCTTCTTGGCCCGCATGTCGAGGAAGGCCAGTTTCATGCCTTCGCGGATCGTGCGGGCGCCAAGGTTTCGGCCCCATTTGTCGCTGTCTCCGATGACCAGGACTATCTCGCAATTTGAGCCGGTCTTGATCAGACGGACAAAGCCTACCGGGGCGTCATGCCGGTCATAAGCCATGAAGAATCGGCCGCCCTGGTTGAACAGATGGGTCAGGATTGGCAATTGGGTTCTATCAATGGCTTGCTCGATGGAGCGGGAGACATGACGTGAATCGCTCAGATAACAGGTGACGCGCTCATCTTCCAACCAATCCATCAACGTCAACGCATGCGCCCGAGTAACTTCCGGGCACAGCGAAATGAAAGGCTTGTTCATCTTCACCACACTTATTTTCAAGGGATGAAAGCCCTTCATGGCTACGGCCATGACGGTTCTTTCGGCAACCGGCTATTTTAAGACATAACGCAAGTAATGCCGAATGGTCGGGAGAGTTCGGGGATATCTTCGTTTTACCCTTTGATCCGACCCAGAGCCTCGCCGCAAGCAGCGCCAGCAAATGTACGTTGATGTCTTGTGGCTTCTGGGTTGTGGATAACTTCAGCAAGGAGCTGGCATGCTTTACACCAATGCGCTGAAACAATTGGATATGCAGGATATTTCGATTGTCTTGCTGTTGATCGAAAATCGCAGCGCCAAGCGTGTGGCAGAAATGTTGAATCTCAGCCAATCAAGCATCAGTTACAGCCTGAAAAAACTCCGCCACTGTTTCGACGACAAACTCTTCGAGAACACCGACGGCGCCATGCAACCCACGGCACGGGTGCTGGCGATCAAGCCTTATCTGCAAAACATCCTGCAGTGCATCAATCAGTGCGCCAAGGAAGGAGCAGGGCAGGGCACAGCGCTGCGTCAGTGGAATATCACTGCCCCGGAATATTTTGAAATTCTCATGTTGCCTGCAGTGTTGCAGCAGGTGCGTTCAACCGGGCGCAACTGGGCGTTGAGTGTGAGCCGCCTGGGCCAGGATTTGCCCATCAGTGAGTTATTGGCTTCTGACACCGACGTTTGCTTTGGCTTCGGCCCGGGCTATCACCAACGGCATCCGTTGCTGGGCTATCGCAGCCTTACTGAAGATTCTTTTGTGTGCCTGTCCAGCGTGGCAAAACATCAGGCTAAATCTTTTTTGGATATTGATGAATTTTGTGACACGCCGCACATATTTCCAACGCCGTGGCAGTCGGAAAAAAACATGGTGGATGGCTGGCTGGAAAAACAGTCGCGGCGTAGAAGTATTTTTACCCGGGCCAACTCCTATCACGCCGGGGTCAATGTTTTATTGGCGGTGCCGGCACTGATCGTGATCCCGAAAAAAATAGTGGCGACGTTGAATGTGCCGCCAAACATTAAAGTTCTCCAACCGCCGCCCGGTTTTCCGACTTTCACTCTGGACATGATCTGGAGCCGTGAACGAACCATCCACAGCGACTTTCATGAGCTGGAAGGGTTGATCGAAAAAATAAAAAAATAAATTTCAGGTGCGCAAAATCGCCTGCGGGTGCTGGTGTGCGCTATACATTCCCACTGCTTATCCCGCAGGGTAGGGCACGGCCATGAACTGAAAAGGAATTTTCGATGATCAAGCAATTTATCAAACCCGCCCGCACCGGTGCGGTTTTTCTAGTGACTTGCCTGGCGGCTTCCATCGCCTGTGCCAGCGATAAAACCAGTTACCCGGACGCCGCTGCCAGCGACCCGGCGAAGCTGGGCTGGATGGTCGGTGCACCGCCCCCGCCGGATCGCATCGTGCGCTTTGCCGACGGCAGTTATTTCCAGTTTCCCGCCATGCGCTGGAGTGTTTCCAACTTCCGTCAATTGATGCCTACCACCAATGTCTCCCGTGGCCTGGGTGCGCCCGTGCCGCTGGCCAGAGCCTTGCGCACGGATATCGACGCCTTGACCTTCGTGCCACTGGGCAGCAAGGAGCCGATGACCTGGGAACAGTCGCTGGCGGCGAACTACACCGACGGCATTGTGGTGCTGCACCGCGGCAAAATTGTTTATGAGCGTTACTTTGGTGTGCTGACCCCCGAAGGCCAGCACGGCGCCATGTCGATGACCAAGTCCGTGGTGGGTACTATGGGCGCGATGCTGGTGGCTGATGGCACGTTGGATGCCAATAAAAAAATTGCTGAGTATGTCCCCGAGCTGGCCAAGTCGGCCTTTGGCAACGCCACCCTGCGCCAGGTGCTGGACATGACCACGGGGCTTAAATACAGCGAAGATTATGCCGACCCCAATGCTGAAGTCTGGAAGCATGCACAGGCCGGTAACCCGCTACCCAAACCCAAGGACTACACCGGCCCGCAAAGCTATATGGAATATTTGCAGACGGTCGAGCCGGAGGGGGAGCACGGCGAGGCCTTCGCTTATAAAACCGTGAACACCGATGTGCTGGGCTGGGTCATTGCACGAGTGACAGGGCGTAACGTTGCGCAATTGCTCTCGGAAAAAATCTGGCAGCGCATTGGCGCTGAACAATCGGCCTATTTCACCGTGGATTCAATCGGTACCCCGTTTGCGGGGGGTGGTTTGAATACAGGGCTACGGGACATGGCCCGCTTTGGAGAAATGATCCGTAACAATGGTCAGTATCTCGGCAAGCAAATCGTACCCAAGGCGGTTGTCGATGACATTCGTGGTGGCGGCGATAAAGCGGCCTTTGCCAAAGCCGGTTATGACTTGCTCAAGGGCGCCAGCTATCGCGACATGTGGTGGGTGACGCACAACGCGGATGGTGCCTTTATGGCGCGCGGTGTTTACGGTCAGCGCACCTACATTGACCCGAAAGCCGAAATGGTTATTGTGCGTTATGCCTCCAACCCGGTTGCCAGCAACTCGGCTAACGATCCGGTGACTATTCCTGCATTTGAAGCCCTGGCCAAACAGTTGATGACTCACCCGGACTGATAGCGCCAAAAAACGCTGGGAGTCGTGCTTGACCGGCTCCCATAGCGGCGTTTCGCCGTTTTTAAACCAAGATGAAGAATCCGTAAGCTCGACAAAAGTTTCATCATTTCTGCGATATCGTAACTAGATATTTCATAAGTGAGTGTTTCCATGCGTGTCGATTTAGAGGCAGAGGAGGGCCGGCTCGAGTCTTTGCCTCGTTTCCAAAGCGCCAGCGCACAGGCTCGTCAGCTCTATCTACTGGGGGTAGTGCTGGCAGTCCTGGCGTTGCTGGCGTGGGTGCTGGCATTTTTTATAGGTCTGTTTTCATCGGAATCGCTGTGGCCGGTGCTGCTGGGCAATAACGCAGCAGCCATGCTGGTGCTGGCCGCAGGCGTTCAATCGGCTTACTGGGTGGCGGATTGGCGCAATGACGCACTCAACCCCGCACCACAGGTGGCTGAGGTCGCGCCCGACGAACAGTTGCGTGGCATTGAACGTTTTAACCAGCGGATTGATGCCGGGGCAAAACAGGTGCTGGCCACCATCGGCGCGCCCGTTTTGTGGCTGGCAGGCGTGAGCGGTGTCGCCTGGTGGAGCGTCCAGCACACCTGGAACCTGGCTTTACCCGGTTTGGCTCTGGGAACCTGGGGCAGTGTCGCGGCTGGCATTGCGGTGCTGTGCGCGTTTGCACTGTTAGTGTTCGAACGTTTCCTGGCGCAGCAACACCCTGGCCAATGGCCGGAGGCGCGTTTGCTGGCACCGTTGGTTCGCGTGCCCATCCTCACTTTGCTCCTGAGCGCCGTGTGCCTGATTTTCAGCAGCGACGATGCGGTGTGGCCTGCCCGCCTCGCGGTGCTGACCGGGTTGCTACCTGCTGCCGTGGCTATTGAGCTGATTCTGAGGGCGCTGGCTGCACTGTTCATCCCGCGCCGCGACAAACTAGAACCGCGCATGATCGGGCAAAGCTTTGTCGCTGGTATGTTGCGTTGGCCGCCTCAGCCATTGCTGACGCTGCAGAGCGAATTGCATAACCGGTTCGGCATCGACCTGCGCCAAATCTGGGCTTTTACCTTTATGCGCAAAGCGTTTTTCCCGGTGCTGGCGGTGGTTGCTGCTGTCGGCTGGGTGCTGAGCGGTGTGAGTGAAATCCCGCTGCAAGGTCGAGGGATTTATGAGCGCTTTGGTGAGCCGGTTGAAGTGTTGGGCCCGGGTTTGCACGTGGGCCTGCCATGGCCTTTTGGGCGAGTCCTGGCGGTGGAAAACGGTGTGGTACATGAGTTGGCCACTAGCACAGAATCGACTGTCGATCCGCTACTCACGCCTGCCGATGGTTTACCACCGCTTACCGCCAATCGCCTGTGGGATGCCACCCATGTGAATGACAAGTCCCAGGTGATTGCCAGCGACAGTGGCGACAAACAGGGCTTTCAGATCGTCAATATGGACGTGCGTTTTGTCTATCGCATTGGCCTGAGCGACCACGCCGCCATTGCCGCCACTTATCACAGTGCTGATGTACCGACGCTGATTCGCACTACCGCCAGCCGCATTCTGGTACACGACTTTGCCTCTCGGACGCTTGATGGTGTGCTCGGTGAGCAGCGCAGTGCGCTGGCCGATGATATAGGCCACGCCGTGCAGGCTGATCTGGATGGCCTGGACAGCGGGGTGGAAATTCTTGCCACCGTGGTTGAAGCCATCCACCCACCTGCCGGGGCCGCCAATGCCTATCACGGTGTGCAGGCAGCACAGATCAGCGCGCAGGCCCTGATTGCCCGCGAACGGGGCGCGGCCAGTGAACAAGCCAATGTGGCGCAATTGCAGGCCAGCGTCGCCCTGGATCAAGCCCATGCGCTGGCGCGTGAAATAAATGCCACCGCACTGACAGCTGATCTGCGCTTTGGCGCCGAGCAAAAAGCCTACGCCAGTGCCGGTCATGCGTTCCTTTTGGAACAGTACCTGAGCCAGTTAAGCCAGGGGCTGAACAATGCTCGATTGCTGATCCTCGACCATCGCCTTGGGGGCAGCAGTGCGCCGACCCTCGACCTGCGTTCTTTCACGCTGCCGGCCGATCCTGTCGCGCCGCGTAAAGCTGCTCAGTAAGGAGTCTTCTCTTGTCTCAATCCCACGATCACAGCAGCCATCATCATGGCTGTTCCCACCACGGCCATCACCATCATGACGATACCCTTGAGCCAAGCCCCTTCCCGTGGCGACGCATGGGCTGGGCGGCATTGCTGGTGCTGTTTGCCATCGCCGCGGCGAGCCTGGTGCAAGTACGTTCCGGCGAAGCCACGGTAATTACCCGCTTTGGCAACCCGGCCCGGGTGCTGCTGGAGCCCGGTCTGGGCTGGCGCTGGCCGGCGCCATTTGAAGTCAGCGTGCCGGTGGATCTGCGTTTGCGCACCACCTCCAGCGGCCTGCAGGACGTGGGCACTCGCGATGGTCTGCGGATTATTGTGCAGGCCTATGTGGCCTGGCAGGTGCAGCCCGATGCCGAGAATGTGCAGCGCTTTATGCGCGCCGTACAAAATCAGCCTGACGAAGCGGCGCGGCAGATCCGTACATTTGTGGGGTCGGCACTGGAAACGACGGCTGCCAGTTTTGATCTTTCAAGCCTGGTGAACACCGATGCCAGCCAGGTCAAAATTGCCGACTTTGAAGCGCAATTGCGTCAGCAGATCGAACAGCAATTGCTCAACACCTATGGTGTGCGTGTGCTGCAAGTGGGCGTGGAGCGCCTGACTTTGCCATCGGTCACGCTCACGGCGACGGTTGACCGCATGCGTGCCGAGCGCGAAACCATCGCCACGGAGCGCACCGCCGCAGGCAAGCGCGAAGCGGCGCAAATCCGCTCCGCTGCCGAACGCGATGCGCGCATCCTGCAGGCCGATGCGAGCATCAAGGCCGCGGATATCGAAGCGCAGTCGCGGGTAGAAGCCGCGCAGATTTATGGTCGTGCCTATGCCAGTTCGCCCGCGCTGTACAACGAACTGCGCGCGCTCGATACGCTGGGAACAATGGTTAATCCCGGCACAAAAATTATTTTGCGCACCGATGCCGCACCCTTCCGGGTACTGGTCGATGGCCCGCCGAAGCTGGATGCCAAGGCTGGATCGCAGCCATGAGCCAGGCACCTGATGAAATCAAAGGTGTCAGCAGCCCATGGCAACAGGCGGGGCGACTGGCATTTTTGGGCCTGTACGCGGTGACTGTATTCGCGGCGGTTGCCTGGGGGTTTTCCAATGTGCGTCAGATCGATCCGCAAAATCGTGCCGTGGTATTGCGCATGGGCGCGTTGGACCGTATCCAGAATGCCGGCTTGTTGTGGGCGTGGCCAAAGCCTTTCGAGCAAGTGGTGATCGTCCCCGCAGCAGACCGTGTGAGTGAACGCCGGATTGAAAATCTGCTGCGCTCGGATGTGGCGTTGCAGGCCGATCGAAAAGCTTCGTTCGCCACGCCGGTCAGCGATGCGCTGGCCGGTTCCGGGTATTTGCTGACCGGTGATGCTGGCGTGGTGCAACTGGATGTACGGGTGTTTTACAACGTCACCGAGCCCTATGCGTTTGTGCTGCAAGGTGAGCATGTACTGCCTGCGCTGGACCGGTTGGTGACACGTAGCGCCGTTGCGCTGAGCGCCGCCCGCGATCTGGACACGATTCTGGTGGCGCGCCCGGAACTGATCGGCAGCGACAGCCAGGCAGCTGAACGCCGTGAGCGCCTGCGCGGTGATCTGGTGCAAGGCATCAACCAACAACTCGCATCCCTGAGTGCCACCGGGCAGGGTATTGGTTTGCAAGTGGTACGGGTGGATGTGCAATCGAGTTTGCCGGGCCCTGCGGTGAATGCCTTCAATGCGGTACTGACGGCCAGCCAGCATGCGGAGCAAGCGGTGGCTGCAGCGCGCAATGAAGCGGCCAAAGTCACCCAATCGGCCACCCAGCAGGCTGATCGCAGTGTCGAGCAGGCCCAGGCCCAGGCCAGCGAGCGTCTGGCCAAGGCTCAGGCAGATACGTCTACCATCATCAACCTGGCCAAGGTACAGCAGGCCGGCAATGACTCTGGCTTGATGTTGCGCCTGTACCGCGAACGCATGCCCAGGATTCTGGGGCAGGCCGGTTCTGTCACCAGCGTCGATCCCAACGATGATTCCCGCCTGATTATTCAGGGAGCCGAACAATGAATGCGTCTGCCACTCAACCCGCCGTGAGCCTGTTGACCGGTCCCGAACAACGTCGCGCAGCGCGCCAACTGACACTGGCCATGCTGGCGCTGGGCTTGTTGGGTTTAGGGCTGGTATGGCGCTGGCTGATGCCCGCGCAAATCGGCGTCAGTCAGTTGCTGCTGGGTTTTGCTTCAATATTGGTGGCCGTGCCGGTCATGCGTTCGGCCTGGTACAGCCTGCGCTACCCGAGCCTGCACGGGATCACCGACCAGTTAATTGCCTTGGCCATGCTCGGCGCCTGGGCCACCGGCGATTTGCTGACGGCGGCTTTGCTGCCGATCATCATGATTTTTGGCCATGTGCTGGAAGAGCGCAGTGTGATTGGCTCCCAGGAAGCGATCCATGCCCTGGGCAAACTGACCCGCAGCCAGGCGCGTTTATTTCAGGCTGACGGCAGTTTGCTGGAAGTCGACAACGCCACCCTTAAAAGCGGCGATCAGGTAGAGGTGCGCGCTGGAGATCGGGTGCCCGCCGATGGTCTGGTACTGGCAGGGCAGGCCAGCCTGGATACGGCCTCTATTACCGGTGAGTCAGTGCCGCTGGAAGTCGGTAGCGGCATGCCGGTCTTTGGTGGGGCCATCAACCTCGATGGTTTACTGCGGGTACAGGTTACCCGCACCGGTGAAGAATCGACATTAGGTAAAGTCATCGCCCTGATGCAAAGCGCCGAGCGCGCCAAGCCGCCGATCACCCGTTTGCTTGAACGCTATGCTGGCAGTTATATGGTGTTGGTGTTGATGATTGCAGCAGTGACCTGGTTTATCACCAACGATGCCCAGGCCATGCTGGCAGTGCTCGTGGCTGCGTGCCCTTGTGCGCTGGTGTTGTCGGCACCGGCGACGGCGATTGCCGGGATTGCCGTGGCGGCGCGCCACGGGATCTTGATCCGTAGTTCGGCGTTTCTGGAAGAGCTGGCAGACCTCAGCTCATTGGTTGTGGATAAAACCGGTACCCTGACCTACGGCACTTTGCGCCTGCAAGCGATCGAAACCGATGTGCTGCACGAGCAACCGCTGCTGCAACTGGCCGCCAGTTTGGGCGCCGCCAGCAGCCACCCGGTGAGCCGGGCGCTGGCCGGGTTGGTGAGCCACGAGCAGATGCTCCCCCTCAATGATGTGCGCGAGCGACAAGGGTTGGGCATTGTGGCCAGCACCGGGCAGGGTGAAGCAGCGTTGGGCCGTCCTGAATTGTTCAGTCAATTGAACATCACCACCAGTGCCGTGCCTGACCACGATGGCCCCATTGCCGGGCTTTCCCTCAATGGCAATTTCCTGGGCTGGATGTTGCTGGCAGATAGCGTAAAACCCGAAGCCCGACAGGCGTTAAGTGAATTACGTGAACTGGGGCTTGGGCGCCAGGTGCTGCTGACCGGCGACCGCCAGAGCGTGGCCGAGCATTTGGCGCACACTGTGGGCATCAACGAAGTTCAAGCGCAGGCACTGCCCGAAGACAAGCTCGAACGTGTGCTGAGTGAAATCGGCAACGGCTTTCGGCCTATGGTGGTGGGCGATGGTATCAACGATTCGCTGGCGCTCAAGGCCGGTGTGGTGGGGGTTGCCATGGGCGCCGGTGGCGCGGATATCGCGCTGGCGTCATCGGATATCGTGTTGATCGGCAGCGATTTGCGTCGGCTGGGCACCTGCGTGCGCCTGAGCCGTGAGTGCCGGCATACTTTGCAGGTCAATGTGATCATCGGCCTGGGCTGGACCCTGGCGATTGTCGCGGCGGCGGCGTTTGGCTGGCTGGGGGCCGCCGGCGCGATGATCGCCGCGGTGTTGCATAACCTCAGCACATTGCTGGTGCTGGGCAATGCCGGGCGTTTGCTGCGGTTTCATGAACCCCTGCAGCCGTTGAAGTTGGCTTGAAAGTGATTCGGATAAACGGTCGCGCCCGCTCTAGCGTCGACCTCCTGTCCGCGAAGCTGACAGTTTTCGTTATTCGTCTAACCTATAGTTTTGATATCTGAAATGAAGGAGGATTACAGATGCTCGCGCAACTTCCACCGGCCTTACAGAAACTTCAACTTCCATTACGCCTGAGGCTGTGGGACGGGCACGAGTTCAATTTCGGCCCGACGCCCAGCGTCACGATCGTGGTCAAGGACCCGACCCTGGTGGCTCAATTTACCCACCCCAGCCTCGACTTGCTGGGCAGTGCCTTCGTTGAGGGTCGGCTTGAACTGGAAGGCTCTATCAGCGAAGCGATTCGGGTATGCGATGAGTTGAGCCAGGCGCTGGTAGATGATGATGACTACGCCCCGCCACCCCGGGTTTATCACGACAAGGCGACTGACGCCGAGTCCATCTCTTATCACTACGACCTGTCCAATGACTTCTACCAGCTGTGGCTTGATCGCGACATGGCGTATTCCTGTGGTTATTTTGAAACCGGGGAAGAGAGTCTGGACGAAGCCCAGCAAGCCAAGTTTCGTCTGTTATGCCGCAAGCTGCGGCTCAAGCCCGGCGAATACTTGCTGGATGTAGGCTGCGGTTGGGGCGGGCTGGCGCGGTTTGCCGCACGCGAATATGGGGTCAAGGTATTCGGGATTACCCTCAGCAAGGAACAACTCAAACTTGCCCGTGAGCGCGTCAACGCTGAAGGTCTGCAAGACAAGGTTGATCTGCAACTGCTCGATTATCGCGATCTGCCGCAGGATGGCCGGTTCGACAAAATCGTCAGCGTCGGGATGTTTGAACACGTCGGGCACGCCAACCTGCGCGAATACTGCGAAATTCTCTCCAGAGCGGTGCGCGAAGGCGGGTTGGTGATGAACCACGGGATCACTTCCAAGCACACCGATGGCCGCCAGGTTGGTCGGGGTGCAGGGGATTTTATCGATCGTTATGTGTTCCCCAATGGCGAGTTGCCGCATCTGTCGATGATGACTGCCGAAATCAGCGAGGCCGGGTTGGAAGTGGTCGATGTTGAAAGTTTGCGCCTGCATTACGCGCGTACGCTGGAGCATTGGAGCCAGCGCCTGGAGCAAAAACTGGATGCTGCCGCCAAGCAGGTACCGGAGCAGGCCCTGCGGATCTGGCGTTTGTATCTGGCCGGTTGTGCCTACGCCTTTGCCCATGGCTGGATCAACATCGACCAGATTCTGGCGACCAAGCCCCATGCCGATGGCTCGTTGGAGTTACCACCGACCAGGGCGGATATTTACCGCTGAGCGTGGGTTTCCCAGGTGATGGGTTGCGGGTCTTGTATCAGGTTTCTGTCCAGGACGAAGCGCCCATTCTGGAGCCCGATATTTTGATCAACCTTGGCCAGGGCTTTTTGCTCAAACGTCAGTGAGCTTTTGTTGAAAACAAGGTCGTGGCGGGCGACATTGCCGCCCCAGTCCGGTGAGGGGAGGGAGATGTAACTGATGCGGTACTGGTCGTCAGTAAAATCTCCCTCCACCACATACACGCCGTAATGGTTCTCTCCCGGGGAGATGATTTTGTAGAGGCCATTGTCGTAGTAGTACAACACCGCTTCTTCAAAGGGCTTTTCGCTATACATCTTCTTGTAGTGCAGCCGGTGGATAAACGTTGGCTGGCCCACTTCTACGTTGATTAGCGGCGGGGTATGAGGGGTGTCTTTGGCCTGAGCTGAAGCAAGCGTGCTGATAGTGAAGAGCACACCCATTAACGAGAATCTCATTATTTTTATTCCTTAAACTGAACGGCCCGGGTTATTCCGGGCCATTCAGTTTATGGAATCCTGCTTGACGCTTTTGCCTGCCCTGAGTAATTCAGATCCGTCCTACACAGCTATAAAACCGGTGAAACCAGTCTGGCTATTCGCATGCCCAGTTGCTGCAAACGGTGTGTGGCTTTGATATCGGCATCAGTGATTTCACGGGCCAGTGCGAAGTCATCAAGCAGCATATGCTCGACTTGCCTGGCGAAGTCTTGGTCGACGGTCAGCAGCATGACTTCAAAGTTGAGACGGAACGAGCGGTTGTCCATATTGGCGCTGCCAATGGCGCTGATCTCGTCATCGACCAGTACTACTTTTTGATGCACAAAACCGGGCTGGTAACGGAAGATCCGTACGCCTGCGCGTACTGCCTCGAAGGCATACAGGCTGGATGCGGCGTACACGACTTTGTGGTCCGGGCGTGAAGGTATCAGGATGCGTACATCCACGCCGCGCAGCACGGCGAGCCTGAGCGCGGAAAACACTGCTTCGTCAGGTACAAAGTAAGGGCTGGTAATCCACACCCGTTGATTGGCGGCATGGATAGCTTCAACGAAAAACAGCGAACAGGTTTCGTATGGATCTGCCGGGCCGCTGGCCAGGAACTGGCAGAGCACGCCACCGTCCGGGTAGCTTTGTGGCAGGATCAGGGGCGGCAGTTTGCGTGCGGCCCAGAACCAGTCCTCGGCAAACGACTCCTGCAGGCAGGCCACAACAGGGCCGGTGACTTCCACATGGGTATCGCGCCACGGCGACAGCGGGGGCTTGGCACCCAGATACTCATCGCCAACGTTATGGCCGCCGACAAAACCGCGCACGCCATCCACGACCACCACTTTGCGATGGTTACGGAAGTTGACCTGGAAACGACTGATCCAGCCGCCACGGGTGGCAAACGCATAAGTTTGTACACCACCTGCGCGCAGGGTCTCGGCATAAACTTTTGGCAAGGCATGGCTGCCGATACTGTCATACAGCAGATGCACCGCGACCCCTTGCGCGGCTTTTTCGAGCAGCAGTGCATGCAGTTTCATGCCCAGGTCATCGTCGTGGATGATAAAAAACTGCACCAGCACCACTTCTCTGGCTGAGCGAATGGCATCGAAAATGGCGTCAAATGTCGCCGTGCCATTGATCAACAGGCGCACGCTGTTGTTGGCCAGGCATGGCATGCGACCCAGTCTGGGCATTGCGCGCAGCGAGGCGTAGGCTTTTGAGCTGCGTGCGGCCAGTGCTTCTTCGACCCATGGGCGCCAGCTCAGATGGGTGATGGCTTCACGCATTTCCTGGTTGGCATCGCGTCGGGCTCGAATGTAATCGTCAAAAGTACTACGGCCAAAGATCAGATACGGGATCAGCGTGAAGTAAGGAATAAAGAACAGCGACATAGCCCAGGCAATCGAGCCCTGCGCAGTCCTGACCGTCAGCACTGCATGCACGGCGGCAATCAGGCCTAAGCTGTGGATTAATAAAATCAGATAACCAAGTACGTGCGGGCCTAGATAATCCATGCGTATCCTTACTCCAAAATGTCCAATGCCAGTACTAACAGACCATGATCTGTTATGAATGTCCTATTTGTTTGCGGGCGCAACACTTGCCCTTTTTTGACGTCTAACGCTGACAATCGCGTAGGAGTTGCTTGATGAATGTTCGTCTGCTTGGGCTGTTCATGGCCTGTGGTTTGTCGATTCCTGTGGCTCAGGCCCAGATGCTGCAACCGGGGCTTTGGGAACTCAGCTCCAGCAATATGCAGGTAGATGGCCAACAGCTGCCTGAACTGCAGGTAATGTTAGGCCAATTACAGAATATGCTGACCCCGGAACAAAAAGCCCAACTGGAAAGCCAGGGGCTGACCATGGCGGGCAAAGGTGTGCGGGTGTGCCTGACGCCCGAGCAAGTGAAGTCAGACAACATTCCGCTGACTGACCCCAAGTCTGGGTGTAACCAGCAGATCACTGAGCGTAGTGGAAATCAGTGGAAGTTTCGCTTTAGTTGTCCAAAAGCCCAGGGCGCAGGTGTGGCAACGTTTGCCAGTGATCGGGAGTTCACCACCCAAGTAAATGGCACCTTCAATGCGACCGGGATACAGCAGAAGGGCAGCATGGATACCCGTGCTGTCTGGTTGGGACAAAACTGTGGAACCGTCAAACCGCGTACTTGATCAGAACTCGTTTTGCAGCGCTTTATAGCCGCGCACCAAATCCACATTGGTGCGCGCTACATCTTCTGAAAACTCCGATGCGCTAACACTCACTGGCGCAAATTGGCTCAGGTCCGTGTTTGGTCCGATTCGGGTCGTGGACGGCACATAGAAGTTATCCGGCAGGTCGCGGCCATCCACGACCGAGTTATGCCGCACCACACAGCCATCACCCAACTCGCAATTGAACAGCACACTGTTGAAACCGATAAATACCCTATCGCCAACACGGCATGGCCCGTGAACGATGGAACGATGTGCTATCGAAGTGTTTTCACCAATGATGACCGCCGCGCCGGACTTTGAGTGAATGACCACGCCGTCCTGAATATTTGAATTAGCGCCGATGCTGATCGGTTGCATGCCGCCGTCCTTGTCGACTTCATCGGCGCGGATCACGGCGTACGGTCCGACAAATACGTTTTCGCCGATCACTACTTTGCCGCAAATGATGGCCGTTCTGTCGACATAGGCGGACTCGGCGATTTGTGGCAAGTCGCCTGATGGATTTTTTCGGATCATGGTGTGCTCAATGCGTTGTGCAGGGTGGTGAGGTTGTATTCGAAAAGGCCAAGAAAAGTGCTGGCCGGACCTTCACTGGCCAGGGCATCGGAGTACAGCGTGCCACCAATTTGTGCGCCACTTTCATCGGCAATCTGCTGCAACAGACGCGAGTCTTTAATGTTCTCCATAAATACGGCCCTCACCTTGTCGGCCCGTATCTGACGAATCAGCGAAGCGACTTCAGCGGCCGAAGGTTCGCGCTCAGTGGACAAGCCCTGAGGTGCCATAAAGTCGATGCCATAGGCCTGGCCCAGATAGCCGAAGGCATCATGGGAGGTCACGATACGGCGATTGCCGGCGGGCAGGTTGCCCAGCTCTGTTATGGCCTCGGCTTGCAGTCGATCCAGCTTTTTCAGATAAGCCGCAAGGTTGCGGTTGTAGTACGCCTCATCGGCCGGGTCGGCCTTGATCAGCGCTTGAGTGATGTTGTTCACATACAGTTTTGCGTTTGTCAGGTTGTGCCAGGCGTGAGGGTCGGGGATGGTTTCGCCGTCTTCCTCCATCGTGTGAGCAGCCACTCCTTTGCTGGCAGTCACGATAGCCCCCGGGGTTTCGGTACTGCTCACCAGGCGATCAAGCCAGGGCTCGAACCCCAGGCCATTTTTGATAATGATCTTGGCATTGAGCAGTGCCTTGGCATCGTCCGGGGTGGGCTCATAGGTATGTGCATCCTCATCAGGGCCGACCAGCGCGCTGACGTGCACATGTTCGCCGCCGATTGCCCGGGTCATGTCGCCGAGAATGCTGAAGCTGGCAACGACAGGTATTTTCGGTGTCTGAGCCGCGACGCCAAGGGACAAGCCCATCGCCACGCACATACTGAATATCATGGGTAGAGCACGCATCGTGTTGCACCTCATCGGGATGACAGCAAAGGCGGTCGGCGCAGCAAACCGTGTACCGGACCAAAAATGACAGACAACGCATAGCTGCAACCCGCTATCAGCACGATGGCCGGGCCGCTGGGCAGTGAGTAATAAAACGACAGTAAAAGGCCCAGCCAAACCGAAACGCAGCCAATCGCAGCCGAGATCAGGATCAGCACAGGCAGTCGACGGCTCCAGAAGCGCGAGGCAATAGCCGGCAACATCATCAGGCCAACCACCATCAGTGCGCCGATAGCCTGAAATCCGATCACCAGATTCAACACGACCAATGTCAGGAATAGCCCGTGAGCCAATGGCCCCAGCCGACTGACACTGCGAAGGAATAGAGGATCCAGGGTGTCGAGCAACAATGGGCGGTAGATGGCTGCCATCAGCAGCATGCTGAAGCCGGTTACCCAGAGCATGCCTGTGAGCGTCTGGCTGTCGACGGCCAAGGCTGAACCAAACAACAGATGGAGCAGATCAAGACGTTTACCGGCGATGCCAAGGATCAATATGCCGCTGGCCAATGAGATCGGGTAAATCGCCGCGAGGCTGGCATCTTCACGCAAGCCGGTGCGCAGAGTGATCCAGGCTGACACTCCGGCCATGCTCAAACCCGCCCCCAACCCCCCCAATGTCAAAGCAGGCAGGCTCAGCCCGGCAAACCAAAACCCCAGCGCAGCTCCAGGGAGAATGCCGTGTGCGACTGCATCACCAATCAAACTCATGCGCCGCAAGATCAAAAAAACGCCCAGGGGTGCCGTGCTACATGCCAGTACCAGACCGCCAAATAAGGCACGGCGCATAAAGACAAATTCCTGGAACGGTTGCCATAACTGGCTGACGATAACCATCAGGCGACCTGCGGCGGGTTGATCAGTTGCTCGGTCGGCGCCAGTAAGTTGCCGCTGCTTTTAATCAATAATGTTTGGGGGATATGTTTGCGAACGGCGTTAAGGTCATGGCACACAACCAGCAACGTTCGGCCTTCGGTTTGCCATCTCTGGATATGTTGCCAGAGCAGTTCTTGCCCCAGTTCATCGAGAGCTGCATGGGGTTCATCCAGTAGCAACACCGAGGCATCGGCAAGGCATAAGCGGGCCAGAAGCGAGCGTTGCAATTCGCCGCCCGACAGGGCCATAAGCGGTCGGTGTTCCAGGCCGTCTAAATGCCAGTCTGCCAAGACAGCGTTCAACCGGTCGCTTCGTTGTTGGGCCGTTTGCTTCTTGCCCCAAAATCCCGCAGCCACCAACTCTTGCAAACTGATGGGGAATTGCCGATCCATAAATTGTTGTTGTGGCATAAAGGCCACGTTGCCTTGGCGTGGAACATCCAGCACAACTTTTCCCGAGAGCGGCTTTTGCAGCCCCGCAATCACTTTGAGCAAACTGCTTTTGCCGCAACCATTGGCGCCTATTACGGCTGTGAGGCTGCCTTTGACCAGGTTCATATTTAGCGCTGGAGTGAGGGGCTGACCCGGAACGCCCCAAGTCAGATGCTGACAACCGATCATCACGCCTCCCAATTCCAAAAGCTTTCGGCCACGGCGTCATGGCTGTGCAAACTTTCTGCGTGAACAACTTTAAGTTTGAACGCCTCCACGCCAGAACTTTTCTGCAACACCGTGATGAGCCTTCGGGCCGCGTCTTCGCAGAACATCAAGTTTTGACCGTTGGCCAGTGCGAAGGCTTGTTCGTCGGCGCGTTTTACCGCTGTTTGAACGGCAGTCCCTAATGCGCCTTCGGCGTTATTGATGATTGTTTCCAGAGGCAGTTGTGGGAACTGATGTCCCAAACGAATCGTTAGATGTGCAGCGCTTCGCTGGCTGTGTGGTGTGGCCACGATACCTTTTGAACTACCGAGCCAAGCAAGAACATCTGCGTGTTGCAGTGATGTGTTGGCGAAATCATCGATGAATTGTCGCTGTATTAATTGCCGTGCGAGCGCCGCTGAGCAGGGGCATGTGGAGGAGTAACTCACGAGAATTTTTAGTTCCACGTGGAACATTCCGTTTTTCAAACTCGCTTCAATGCTTGTTGGATAGCTTTTCCAGCCTGCCAATGGGCTGACTAAGGCCGAGCGTTTGAGCAGTACATCGCTGTGAATTCGCACATAGGCTTTGTTCGATAAACCTTCGTGGCTGTCGAGAAAGCACTGCAATAGTTGCCTGAGCAGGGCAGGCGTAAGGTTTTCCGTTTCCAGCTGATCCAACGCCAGATACAGGCGAGACATGTGAATGCCCCGTGCAGTGGCATCTACGAGATTGACGCCGGCATCTATTTTCGCGCTGAGGCGTTGGCCGTTGATTAATACCGGGGAAGCAATGCCGCACATACCGACCCATTCAAGCGCTATTGCTTGCTGGGATGACTGCGCGGCGATATCTGGCAAAGTCAGCGCATTCATAAAGTGAGATCCGTCGCAGAGTGTTTTGACATGTTATATTATAACTATAAAGTCGACGATGCTTTTTTGCTGGGGCATACACACAGCAATCTTGAGTACGGATGCTCCCTTATCTGCGGTACAGGCCATGCACAGACGTCAACTGCTCAACTGGCTGCTTGCCAGTTCCGTATTCACATTGCCGCTGGGAATTTCAGCTGCCCAAATTCAGCACGCCAGGCTATGGCGCACCGGGAATACCTTGCGTCTGGTTCTGGATCTGAGTGGGCCGGTGCAGTACAAAACCTTCTCATTAACGGCTCCCGATCGGCTGATTATTGATGTGAGTGGTGCCAGCCTGAAGGGGGATTTCAGTGAGTTGGTACTGGCCAATACGGGCCTGCGTTCGATTCGCTCCGAGCATTACGGCCAGGGTGATACGCGCATCGTGCTGGACCTGGATGAGCCGGTTCAGCTCAGCAGTTTTCTGCTGCCACCCCAGGGCGGGCAAGGTCACAGGCTGGTGCTAGACCTGGCCAAAAGTGCGGTCGCCAAACTGGGTGTGGCAGCGGCAACGCCAAGCAACACACACCCCAAACGCGACATTATTGTGGTGATTGACCCCGGGCACGGGGGTAAGGATCCGGGTGCGACGAGCGCCAAAGGCCATCGTGAAAAGGATGTTGTTTTGTCCATCGCCCAGCTGCTGGCCAAGCGCCTCAAGCGTGAAAAAGGCTTTGATGCACGGCTGGTGCGCAATGATGATTTCTTTGTCCCCCTGCGCAAGCGGGTAGAAGTCGCTCACAAGCACAATGCAGACCTGTTTATTTCGGTGCATGCAGACGCAGCGCCGCGCCTTACGGCGTCTGGAGCATCGGTGTACGCGCTCTCGGAGGGTGGTGCCACATCGGCCACAGCGCGGTATATGGCACAGCGTGAAAATGGTGTGGATCTGCTCGGTGCCACCCGCCTTTTGAACCTTAAAGACAAAGACCCGATGCTCGCAGGCGTGATCCTCGATATGTCCATGAATGCCACCATCGCGGCCAGTTTGCAGTTGGGCAACACCATTCTGGGCAGCCTTTCGGGCATCACCTCACTGCATCAAAAACGCGTGGAACAGGCCGGTTTTGCCGTGCTCAAGTCGCCGGATATTCCGTCGATTCTGGTAGAGACGGGCTTTATGTCCAACCCCCGCGACAGCGAGCGCTTGATCACCGCGCGTCATCAACAGGCGGTAGCCGAGGGTTTATTTAACGGATTAATCGCTTATTTTCAGAAAAATCCGCCCGCCAGCAGCCATATGGCGTGGGTTAACGAACAGAAAAACAGTACGTTCGTCACTTCAGGGTTGTCTTAAATGTATTGTTATAATGTATCATTTGTTGATCCGGTATCGGATTGACTGCCAAGCGGGCGTTTTGACCTGCAGCCCTGATGAGGAAATATCCAGATGTCGAATCGTCTTCCTGTAACTGTTCTCTCAGGCTTTTTAGGTGCAGGTAAAAGCACGCTGCTCAATTATATTTTGCGCAACCGCGACAACTTGCGCGTGGCCGTGATCGTTAACGATATGAGCGAAATAAATATTGATGGCGGTGAAGTACAGCGCGATGTGACCTTGAACCGGGCTGAAGAAAAACTGGTCGAAATGAGCAACGGCTGCATCTGTTGCACCCTGCGTGAAGACTTGCTTGAAGAGGTCAGCGCACTGGCCAGGGAGGGTCGATTTGATTATTTATTGATCGAGTCGACCGGTATTTCAGAACCGCTGCCTGTGGCAGAAACTTTTACGTTTCGTGATGAATCAGGACAAAGCCTGGCCGATATTGCCCGCCTGGATACGATGGTTACAGTGGTCGACGGGCTGAATTTTCTTCAGGATTATCAAGCCGCAGAGAGCCTGGATTCACGGGGTGAAACCCTTGGAGAATCAGATGAACGGTCAATTACTGATTTATTGATCGAACAAGTTGAGTTCGCGGACGTCATTTTAATCAGCAAAATTGATTTAATAAGTTCCGACGAACGGCAAGAATTAATGGCCATTCTGCAACGCCTCAACGCTCAGGCCGAAATAATGCCTATGGTCATGGGTGAAATTGCGCTGCATAAAATTCTCGATACCGGCCGGTTTGACTTTGACCGTGCGGCGCAGGCACCGGGCTGGTTGCAAGAGTTACGCGGTGAGCATGTGCCCGAAACCGAAGAGTACGGCATCGCCTCCAGTGCCTATCGTGCGCGCCGGCCTTTTCATCCCGAACGTTTTTTCAATTTTATCGAGCGGCCCTGGACCAATGGCAAACTGCTGCGCTCCAAAGGTTTTTTCTGGCTGGCCAGTAAATTTCAGGAGGCGGGCAGTTGGTCTCAGGCTGGCGGTCTGATGCGCTATGGGTTTGCCGGTCGCTGGTGGCGCTTTGTGCCCCGCGACCAATGGCCGCAGGAGCCGCAAGCCAAGGCAGAAATATTGCAAAAATGGCTGCCGGATACGGGAGATTGCCGCCAGGAATTGGTGTTTATCGGTCAGCACATCGACTTCGCCCGGCTGACGGCTGAACTCGATGCCTGCTTGCTCAACGATGCTGAAATGGCCTTGGGCGAAGCGAGCTGGAAATTGCTGAGCGATCCTTTTGGCGACTGGTATGAAGAGGTGGCTGCATGAAGAATGCATTTGCCTTTACCGCTCAGCCGTTGATCGATCAGGTTCGTGGGCAGACGCCTGAAATCATGACCCGAATTCTGGATGAAGACGTCAACCTGGCCATCTGGCAGCGTCAGTTACCTGTGCATATCGTCGATTTCGGGGCTTTATTGCTTTCCCTGGACGAGCCATTGGCTGACGCCATCGTGATAGATATGCCCAACGAAAAGGCTCACCCCAACCTGACAGGCCTGGCTGCCAGGTTTAATGATCTGGAAGGCTATGCAGGCTTTATTGCAGACGTTTCCTGGCTGGTGAGTGCCTACGCGTGCCTGTTGGGCGCAAAACGCATTGGGCTGCGTCTCAGAGCCCTGGATAAAGCCATGTGCCCCCGGTTTCATGTGGACCATGTACCTGTACGTCTTATTACCACTTATGCAGGGATTGGTAGCCAGTGGCTGCAGGAAGGCGTAATGGAGCGTCGTCAGTTAGGGCAGGTGCAGGCCGAACCCGCCCGTGCAGAGTTGATTCAGCAAATAAACGCCGGTGAAGTTGCCTTGCTCAAGGGGGAGAAGTGGCAGGGTAACGAGGGAGCGGGGTTGATCCATCGTTCGCCGGCACTGGCACCGGGCGAGCGCAGGCTGATTTTGACCCTCGATTGGCTGGCCTGAGGCATATTGCTTGCTTCAATCCGTACAGAAGCTGGCCTCATGTTGCAAAACATACCTACCCACGTGATTGCCGGGCCGCTTGGCGCCGGCAAAACCAGTCTGATTCAGCACCTGATGGCGCACAAACCGCCACACGAACGCTGGGCGGTGCTGGTCAATGAGTTCGGTCAGATCGGCCTGGATGCGGCCCTGATGAGCCAGGGAAGCGATGACATTGCTATCACCGAAGTGGCGGGTGGCTGTGTGTGCTGCGTCAATGGTGCGCCTTTTCAGATCGGTTTGAGTCGCCTTTTGCGCAAGTCCAGGCCCGATCGCCTGTTTATCGAGCCTTCCGGTTTAGGCCATCCCGCACAGATTCTAAAGCAGCTCGGTGAAGCGCCCTGGCTGGGGGTTTTGGCCCTCCAGCCGTGCGTCATGGTGCTCGATGCGCAAGCGATGGCTCAGGGCAAACCTTTGCCAAAAACCCAGCAAGAGGCCCTGAAAAGTGCCGGTTTACTGGTCATGAATAAATCTAATAGTGTCCCAAATGAGCAACGTGAGCAGATTGCATGCAGCCTGCCAAAGTGCCCTGTTTTATGGGTCGAGCATGGCCGCATCCCTTTAAATACGCTGCCTGTAGCCCATATGAATATCGCTCATGCTGTGGATAACTCATTGATTTATAAGGATTTTAATCATATTGGCAGTGTGTTTTCCGACCCGCGTACGCCGATGGTGATGACTCAACATCAGCCCGAAGGATGGAGCGCAGGTTGGCGCTGGCACCCCTCTCGGCAATTTGACCTGGATCTGTTGCAACAGTGGCTCGAAAGGCTGGATTGGCAGCGTGCAAAGCTGGTTATTCATGGTTCGGCGGGCTGGTTTTCGAACAATTCTGTGGATAACTCGATCGCGCAATGGAGATCGAGTGAGTGGCGCAAGGATTCACGCTTCGAATTGATTTTTGCTCAGCCCCAGGATCTGGATTTGCTTTGCTCGGGGCTGGAAAGTTGTCTACTCAAGGAGGTTTTTTAGGTAGCAGGCCCGTGTTGCGAGGCACAAAACCCAGGGTTTTAGCGGGCTCTGTGCTGGTAAAATTGTCCTACAACTTGAAGTGTGCGCAGGGGATTTGCACCGTTAAAACCTCACGGAGGTGTCTATCTCAATGGTTTTAGCGAGGTTGCGCGGAAAGTTATCCACAGGCGCCCGGCATGCAGGCGCTGAAAGGCAGGGCTCAGTGGCGGGTCTTGCTGTGTTCCTGGCGCCACTGGCTGAGTTCGATCACCTGAGCGCTGGGAATGACACTTGGCTCGGCTTCGGTCTGGAACGGGTAGGGCGGCAGCTCGATTTTTACGCTGTGGGCGCCGAACTGGGTGATGGTTCCGGTATGACGCTGATCACCGGTCACCGTGAATTCAAAGTTATACACACGGGCCAGGCGTTTATGGCCGTTGGCGTCGGGGATCAGACCGATTTTTTTAAGCGCCACGTTTTCATCGAGCAGTTCGATATCGAGGTTTTTGCAGTGTTGCTTGACCCGCTCCAGCGCCCGCTCGCGCAGCCCATGGTTGTGCCACAGCCAGGCAGCGCCTGCAGCCAGCAGCATGAGGACGAACATATTTCCCAGGGTCAGCATTACATGTGCTCCAACAGATTGTGCTCAGCTTAACTGCGTCTTCAACCTGTCGTACAGGCCGCGTTTGGTCGCATACTGCGTGGCTTGAATCCACCCGTAGTCTGGAATCCGGCATGAAACGTACACCTCATTTACTCGCCATCCAATCCCACGTGGTTTTCGGCCATGCCGGCAACAGCGCAGCGGTTTTTCCCATGCAGCGCGTCGGGGTGAATGTCTGGCCTCTGAACACGGTGCAATTCTCCAATCACACTCAGTATGGCCAGTGGACGGGGGAAGTGTTGGCTCCCGAACAAATTCCTTCGCTGGTCGATGGAATCGCCGCCATCGGCGAGCTGGGCAGCTGTGATGCGGTCTTGTCCGGTTACCTGGGCAGTGCGGCGCAGGGGCGGGCCATTTTAAGTGGGGTGGCGCGTATCAAGGCTGTTAATCCCCATGCACTGTACCTGTGCGACCCGGTAATGGGGCACCCGGAGAAAGGTTGTATCGTGCCTCAGGAAGTCAGTGACTTCCTGCTTGAAGAAGCTGCCGCTATGGCCGATTTTTTGTGCCCCAACCAGCTCGAACTGGACAGTTTTTGCGGCCGCCATCCGCAATCGTTGTTTGACTGCCTGGCCATGGCCCGCAGCTTGCTGGCCCGCGGCCCGAAAGCGGTGCTGGTGAAGCATTTGTCGTATCCGGGCAAACCGCCTGAAAGTTTCGAGATGCTGCTGGTCACGGCAGAGGGCAACTGGCACTTGCGTCGGCCGCTGCTTGCCTTCCCGCGCCAGCCAGTGGGCGTAGGCGACCTGACCTCAGGTTTGTTCCTGGCGAGAGTGCTGCTGGGCGACAGCCTGGTGGCTGCGTTTGAATTTACCGCTGCGGCGGTGCATGAGGTGTTGCTGGAAACCCAGGCCTGCACCAGCTATGAATTGCAGCTGGTACGGGCCCAGGACCGCATTGCCCATCCGCGTGTGCGGTTTGAGGCAGTGCCGATCAGTTTGTAAGCAAACTGAACAAAACCTGTGGGAGCGGGCTTACAGTGTTTCGTCTTTTAGCTCGCGGTAGCGCTGCTCCAGCTCCTGACGGATCTGGCGGCGTTGCTTGCCCTGGATAAAGCGGCGCTTGTCTTCGCTGTTCACTGGCTGCAACGGCGGAACAGCGGCCGGCTTACGGTCGTCGTCCACGGCTACCATGGTGAAGAAGCAGCTGTTGGTGTGGCGCACCGAGCGCTCGCGGATATTTTCGGTAACGACCTTGATGCCAACTTCCATCGAGGTGTTGCCGGTGTAGTTGACCGAGGCGAGGAAGGTCACCAGTTCACCGACATGAATCGGCTCGCGAAAAATGACCTGATCCACCGACAAGGTGACCACATACCGCCCCGCATAGCGGCTGGCGCAGGCATAGGCGACTTCATCGAGGTACTTGAGCAGGGTTCCGCCGTGAACATTGCCAGAAAAATTGGCCATGTCCGGGGTCATCAAGACCGTCATCGACAGTTGGGAGTTTCCGGGTTCCATAGCAGCAGGCTCGTGGTTGTGTTGCAGCAGTGAAATGGGTATCTCTGTGGATACTTGTCGATTTTTGAAACAGTGATTAACGGGACGCTGCCGTGTTGGCTGCCGTCACGCTTATCTCTATCTGTTTCCATATATTGCACCGCCTTTCTGTCGCAAGTCGCGGTGTTAACCTGCAAAAGTCCGTTAGTCGGATACTTCCTACATTTTAAACAGTCGATACGCGCGGCCTGACAGGCTGTGTCTGTCGTCATGTTGCCTGGTGAATATCAAACAAGGAGTGCCACGCCATGCATGCCATCAGTTTTATTCAGGATCTGGCAGTCATCATGCTGGTCGCAGGTGTGGTGACGATTCTTTTCCACAGGTTCAAACAGCCGGTGGTACTGGGCTATATCGTTGCAGGTTTTATTATCGGCCCGCACACCCCGCCGTTTGGCCTGATTCACGATGAAGAAACGATCAAGACCCTGGCTGAGCTGGGGGTGATCTTTTTGATGTTCTGTCTGGGGCTGGAGTTCAGCCTGCGCAAGTTGTTCAAGGTCGGGGCCACAGCCTTTATCGCAGCGTTTATGGAAATCACGCTGATGATCTGGATTGGTTATGAAATTGGCCGCTGGTTCGACTGGAACACCATGGATTCGCTGTTTCTGGGCGCCATCCTGGCCATTTCATCTACCACCATCATCGTCAAGGCCCTCAACGACCTCAAGATGAAAAACGAGCGCTTTGCCCAGCTGATTTTTGGCGTGCTGATCGTTGAAGACATTTTGGGTATCGGGATTATTGCGCTGCTGTCGAGCATTGCGGTCAGCGGCAGCGTCAGCCCCGAAGAGGTTTTTTCGACCGTCGGTAAATTGTCATTGTTTATGATCGTGGCGTTGGTTATCGGCATTTTGCTGGTGCCGCGTGTGCTGGCGTATGTAGCCCGATTCGAAAGCAATGAAATGCTGCTGATCACTGTGCTGGGCCTGTGTTTTGGCTTTTGCCTGCTGGTGGTCAAGCTGGAATACAGCATGGTGCTCGGGGCGTTTTTGATCGGTGCAATCATGGCCGAGTCGCGTCAGTTACTGAAAATCGAGCGCCTGATTGAACCGGTGCGTGATTTGTTCAGTGCAATATTCTTTGTCGCCATCGGGTTGATGCTCGACCCGGCAATCCTGCTGGAGTACGCGCTGCCAATTGTGGTGATCACTATCGCCGTGGTGCTGGGCAAGATGCTCTCCTGCGGGCTGGGGGCGTTTATCGCAGGCAATGATGGACGTACCTCGCTACGAGTCGGAATGGGGCTTTCGCAGATTGGGGAGTTTTCTTTCATTATCGCGGCGCTGGGTATGACATTGCAGGTCACCAGCAGCTTCCTGTACCCCGTAGCAGTGGCCGTCTCCGTATTGACCACCCTGATGACCCCTTACCTGATTCGCGCCGCAGACCCGCTCTCGCTCAAGCTGGCACAGGTGGTGCCTGGTCGCTTGTCACGGGTGTTGGGGTTGTATGGCGAATGGCTGCGCAGTATTCAGCCGCAGGGCGAAGGGGCGTTGTTGGCGGCCATGATTCGCAAGATCTTGCTGCAAGTTGGGGTCAATCTGGCCCTGGTCATCGCTATTTTCTTTGCCGGCGGTTATTTCGCACCGCGCATCGGCCGTTATTTGCAGGGCTGGATTCTGGAGCCGAGCTGGCAAAAAGGGATGATCTGGGGGGCTGCTTTGCTGCTGTCGTTGCCGTTCCTGATTGCGGCGTATCGCAAGCTCAAGGCGCTTTCGATGCTACTGGCCGAGATGGGGGTCAAGCCGGAAATGGCAGGGCGCCATACGCAGCGCGTGCGCCGGGTGATCTCGGAAGTCATCCCGATTCTGTCGTTGCTGGTGATTTTTCTGCTGCTGTCGGCCTTGTCGGCAAGCATCCTGCCCACCAACGAGTTGCTGATGGTGATTGCGGTGGTGGCGGCGGGGGTTGCGGCGCTGTTGTGGCGCTGGTTTATCCGGATTCACACGCGCATGCAGGTTGCACTGCTGGAAACGCTGGATAACCACAAGGAGGGGGGGCACTGACAGCCCGCTGACCAATGGCTGGAAAGCGGGGATGCCCGGGGGCTGTTGATGTTTCGTTGTGGCTCACAACGAAACGTCAACCAACCCTGGAGGTATCAGCTTTCCAGCCAGACGTCGCGCGCCCAGTGCCAGACCGATTCCCAGGTTTCTTCAGTGACGAGTTCTTCTTCGCCGGACCACAGCACCACGGTGCCGTCTTCTTCCACGCAGTAGTAGTCGTCGCCGTCCTGGCAAATAGGGATCAGGCTGCGATCAACGCCAGCATCCCAGGCATTTGCCGCCACTTCCGGCAGATAGGTGTGCGATTGTGGGTCGGTCACTGTGACCGGCTCCAGGCTGCCATACACCACGTCACTGACGGTCAGCAGAAATTCTCTGAAGACAAATGGAATATCGATGAACAGCTGTTCTTCGATTTCCACCAACTGGTCTTCTTCAGGCAGTTCCAGGGGAACCGGTACAGGCTCGTTTTTTTCGCGTAGCTCTTCAATAATCTCTTCCACGACCTCATCCTCATGCTCTATGGCGCGGTTTATATGACGCGCTTTATACAGTAGCTCGTTATAAGTGCAATCGTGAAATGCAAAGCCCCGGACAAGTCCGGGGCTTTGGTAAACGCATGTGTAACTCGCAGGGTTAGCCGTTCTGGCGGATACCTGCCACCAGCCAAGGCTGGTTGTCGCCTTGCTGACGTTCCATGTTCCAGCTTTCGCTGAAGGCTTCGCCCTGGTCAAAGCGCGAGTTTTTCGACACGCCGCTGAAGGTCAGGGTTGCAATGGTTTTGTCTGCGCGATCGTCCAGGCCGTCCAGTTGCACGGTCAGGTTGTCGATGTAGGTGGACTGGAAGCCATCACCCAGCTCAGCGCGTTCACGCTTGAGGAAGTCGAGCATCTGCGGGGTCACGAACTCGGCGATCTTGTCCATTTCGTTGGCATCCCAGTGCTGTTGCAGGGACTGGAAATGGTTGCGCGCGGCTTCCAGGAAGTTCTGTTCATTGAACCAGGCTGGGGCGTTGATCACCGGACGTGCTGCAGGGGCAGCCGAACCACCGAAGATCGAAGCAGCAGGCTTGGCGTCGAACGCTTCGCGTTGCATGGGTGCGTGGCCAGCAGGGGCCATCATGTCAGCTTGTTTGCGACGACGGGCCGCGATAAAGCGGAAGATCAGGAAGGCGATAACCGCCATGATCAGGATGTCGAAGAATTGCATGCCCTGGAAGCCGCCGCCCATGAACATGGACGCCAGCAGGCCACCGGCAGCGAGG
>NZ_WIWL01000192.1:0-35793 GCF_009600105.1 Pseudomonas sp. FSL R10-0056 | reverse complement strand
GCTCAATCTGGGCGCGCAGTGCTGGCTCTCCGGCCCGGCGAGCTTGTGCAGCGAAGAGCAGCGCCTGGTGCCGGACCCGAAACTGCGTCTGCACCTCAAGCAGTTCCCCCTCGACAGCCTGGCTGAGTGGTTGCCCAAGGACTTCCAGTGGCAGGGCCAGCTCAATGCCGACTTGATGCTGGACTTGCCTGCCAGCGGGCCTAAAGGCCAGGTGGTGGTGGATGCCAGTGGTGGCACGTTGCGCTTCAAAGACAAGGGCCAGTGGCTGGACTTCCCATACCAGGCGTTCAAGCTGACCAGCAACCTGACCCCTAACCGGGTTGAATCGCGGCTTGATTTCGATGGTGGCAAGCTGGGGCAGTTGATGCTGGCAGCGCGGATCAATCCGCTGCCCAAAAGCAAACCTGTTACCGGTGAATTCCGTCTCACCGGGCTGGATGTGTCGATGATTCGTCCGTTTGCGCCGATGGTGGAAAAACTCACCGGCCAGCTCAACGGCTCTGGCACGATATCGGGTGCTTTGCTGTCGCCCCATGTCAACGGCAATGTGGCCCTGACCGGCGGTGAAATCTCGGGGCCGGAGCTGCCGACCAACTTCGAGAATGTGCAGCTTTCGCTGGCCATCAACGGCGAAACGGCGCAGATCAATGGCGGCTGGACCAGCGGCGACAAGGGCCAGGGCAGCGTCAGCGGCAATGTGGCCTGGGGTCAGGCAGTGGCGGTCAATGTGCTGGTCAAGGGCAACAACCTGCCGGTGACGGTCGAGCCTTATGCCAAGATGGAAGTCGCCCCGGACCTGAAAATCTCCCTCAACCCCGACAACACCCTGTTGATCGCCGGTACGGTGAACGTGCCCAAGGGTGAAATCGTGGTACGGGAATTGCCACCCTCGACGGTCAAGGTGTCAGATGACACGGTGATTGTGGGCCAGCAGACGACGGGTGAAGCCGCGCCGATGCAGGTCGACATGGATATCACCGTGGTGGTGGGGCAGGAGTTGCTGACATTCTCCGGCTTTGGCCTGAACGCCGATCTGGCGGGGCAGGTGCATATTGGCAACGACATGGACACCCGTGGCGAGCTGCGCCTCAATAACGGTCGCTACCGTGCCTATGGCCAGAAGCTGACCATACGCCGTGCGCGTTTGCTGTTCGCCGGGCCGATTGACCAGCCTTATCTGGATATCGAAGCGGTCCGCCAGACCGACGACGTGATTGCCGGGATTCGCCTGACAGGCAGTGCGGAACAGCCCACTACGCAAATCTTCTCGGAACCGGCCATGAGTCAGGAACAGGCGTTGTCCTACCTGATTCTTGGGCGTCCGCTAACGGGTACCGGGGAAGATGAAAACCTGCTGGCGCAGGCGGCGCTGGGCCTGGGCCTGATGGGCAGTTCGGGGATTACCACCAGCCTGGCCAACCACCTGGGGATCAAGGATTTTGAGCTTGATACCGAAGGTACCGGCAACAGCACGGCAGTGGTGGCCAGTGGCAAGATCAACGAGCGGCTGAGCGTACGCTATGGTGTGGGTGTGTTTGAACCTGCCAGTACCATTGCCCTGCGTTACAAACTGAGCAAGCGTGTGTATGTCGAAGTAGCCAGCGGTTTTGCCAGCTCGCTGGATATCTTCTACAAACGGGATTTCTGACGTGCTGTGATATGACCTGATAGTGTGGGTGCGAGCCTGCTCGCGAAACAGGCGACGCGGTTTGCCTGTATCGCGAGCAGGCTCGCTCCCACAGGATAGGGTAAAGGTAGTGCAGTCTCAGAGCGTGAGCTGCTTCATCGTTGCTTCGGCATAGCGCAACCCGGCCACGGCGCTGGCCGGGAATATGCTTTCCAGTGCCGCCAGCTCGCTGGCGCTCAGCTTGACCTCCAGCGCTCCCACATTCTCCTGCAGATACTTGCGTTGCTTGGTGCCCGGAATCGGGATCAGGTAATCGCCCTGTGCCAGTACCCAGGCCAACGCCAGTTGCCCGGCCGTCACGCCTTTTTCGGCAGCCAGGGTTTGCACTTGTTCGACCAACAGCAGGTTTTTGCCGAAGTTCTCACCTTGGAAACGGGGATTGAAACGGCGGAAATCGTCTGCGGCAAAATCGTCCACGGTTCTTAGCGCACCGGTCAAAAATCCCCGACCCAGCGGGCTGTAGGGCACAAAGGCAATGCCCAGGCGCTGACAGGCTTCAAGGCAACCGTTGCCTTCCTGGTCGCGGCTCCACAGCGAGTACTCACTTTGCAATGCGCTGATCGGATGCACTTTATGCGCTCGTTCAAGGGTCGCCACCGATGCCTCGCTCAGGCCCAGATAACGCACCTTGCCTGCCTTGACCAGACCTGACAGCGCGCCGACGGTTTCTTCAACCGGTACGTTCGGGTCCATGCGGTGCTGGTAGTACAGATCGAGCGTCTCAACCCCAAGGCGCTTGAGGCTGCCTTCGACGGCCTGGCGGATGTACTCGGGGCGACCATTTATGTCGCGAAAGGCCGGATTGGCCGGGTCGCGGACGATGCCGAATTTACTGGCCAGAAACACTTGCTCGCGTTTCCCGCGAATGGCCTGGCCAATCAGTTCTTCGTTGGTGTGTGGCCCATAAATGTCGGCGGTATCGAGCAGGTTGATGCCCAGTTCCAGAGCGTGGTGCAGGGTGGCCACGGCTTCGCGGGTGTCGCTGCCGGTGGTGTAGAAGTCGGTCATGCCCATGCAGCCCAGGCCAATAGCGCTGACCTGAGGTCCGTTTTTACCCAGTTGGCGAGTGTGCATGCGAGGTGCTCCTGAATGAGTGGGGTAGGGCTATTCTTCACCTCGACAGTGGCAAGATAAACAGGGTAAATACACCATCACTGTTCGTAATTTCTAAACAATGGAGGGGTTATGGACCGTTTCAACGCGATGCGGGTCTTCACTCGCATCGTTGAACTGGGCGGCTTTACCAAGGCTGCCGACAGTCTGCAATTACCTCGTGCATCGGTGACGGTGCTGATCAAGCAACTGGAAGCGCATTTGGGCGTGCAGCTGCTGCATCGCACCACTCGCCAGGTCAGTCCGACCCTGGATGGCGCGGCGTACTACCAGCGCTGCGTCAACCTGCTGGATGATCTTGAAGATGCCGAAGGGCTGTTTCGCGGCAGCCAGCCCAAAGGCACGCTGCGGGTCGAGATGCCCGCTGCGGTGGGGCGTCTGGTGGTGTTGCCGGCCTTGCCGGAGTTCACGGACCGTTACCCGCAGATCGAACTGGAAATCGGCCTCAACGACCGCCCGGTGGACCTGATTCGGGAAGGTGTGGATTGTGTGATCCGCGGTGGACTGACCATGGACGACTCCCTGGTGGCGCGGCCCCTGGTGCAGATGGATCAGGTGACATGCGCCAGCCCTGCCTATTTGCAAGCTCGCGGTGTACCGCAATCGCTCGAAGACCTGAGCGGGCATCAGGTGGTGGAATATTTCTCCAGCGCCTCGGGCAAGCGTTACGGGCTGGAATTCCAGGTCGATGATGAAGTGCGCCTCGTCGACTTGCCCAAGCGGCTTGCGGTCAACAGTGCCGAGGGGTATCTGGCGGCGTGTGTGGCGGGGTACGGGCTGGTGCAAACCCCCCATTACCATGTTGCGCAGCTGGTGCGCGAAGGGCGCCTGCAAGAAGTGCTCAGAGACTGTTTGCCACCGCGGCTGGCGTTAACAGCCTTATATCCACACCATCGGCAATTGTCGCCGCGGGTACGTGTCTTTGTGGACTGGCTGGTGGACCTGTGTGCCCGGCCGGGGAGTGCCTTCAAACGTTAGCCCGGGCCTGCAGGGCAGGCCCGGGATGTTCGTTGGTGGCAGCCAAAAAGCTGGCTTGGCTGTAAGATGGGGCCCGATTTTTTCAATTTCTCCATGAAAACCGACCCGGTTGGCGGCTTTCGTATACGGACTTACTGTCAGGAACAGGTCATGACCCCTTCGCAGCGCTTGAAATACTCGATTTTGATATCACTGGTGGTTCTGGGCATCATGTTCGGCCTTTCTTACTTGCAAAACGCCGGCATGATCACCGAGAAGATGTTCCAGTACATCGCCATCGGTGTGGCCGTGGTCGTGGTTGTCATCAACGGCGTCATGCGCCGCAAGACCAAGATCTAAGCTTCGATCTTGCCGGTCAAAACGGCTTCAGCCTGTGGATGCAGGCTGTAGCTCTTGTCGCTGTTGAGTACCACCACCCCTTCGCTGCACAGGCGCTTGAGTACCTCGCGCACACTCAAGAATGACAGCGGGATATCCAGCGCCTGCAAGTGGCTGTGCATGCCGCGCACCCCCAGCCTGCGATCATTGCCTGCAGCCGTTAACAGCGCGTCAATGACCTTGAGCCGCACCAGGCTGGTACGCAGCCCGAAACACTTGAGCAGGTGGCGGATCCGTTCGTTGCCTTGCAAGGGCGCGAGCGCTTCCAGCAGCCCGGTATCGGGCTGAAAAGCGACTTCGCGATGCGGGTTTCTACCATCCGTTGGTATTTGCTGGTTATGCATGCAAAAAACTCCTTTTCAGAGCCTGATCAGGAAAAGAAAAAAATGCTCTTACTTAACTAGACGAATGAGCGACAGAAATCATGAACATTCAAATGTAGAAATTTTGTCGTGAATTCGTCTCAATCGCGTTTGCGACCAGTGTAGGCGGGGGTTTGGAGCGATTATTAAATTTTTTTAATCGTGAAGGGCATGCTCTGGCCCTCTACAGGGCCTGGCGGGCAGTCAGCACCGGCCGACCCTCGGTGTTGCGGCTCAGGTATACCGGCAACACTTTGGGCAGGGAGGTCACCAGATGATCGATTTCCCGGGTATTGAATACACCCCCAATGCGCAGTTTGCCGGTGGCGCTGTCGGCCAGGGCGAGGGGAGTGTCGAGGTAGCGGTTGATCAGGGGCAAGGCGTCAGCCAGTGACAGGTTGTCCAGCACCAGCTTGCCGTTGCGCCAGGCCAGCTCGGAGGTGACGGCCGCGACCGGGCCAATTTGCGCGGCATGGTCGCCTGCCTTGTAACGCGCCTGCATGCCCGGCTCCAACCGCAGGCCATCGCCACTCAGGCGCTTGTTGCTGGTGACCAGCACCGAACCTTCGAGCAGGGTGATCCGCACCTGGTCTTCGTACATCCACACATTGAACTGGGTGCCTGTGACACGCACCTGGCCTTCTGCCGCCTGCACCAGAAACGGGTGGGATGCGTCGTGACTGACCTTGAAAAAGGCCTCGCCCTTGCTCAGGGTCACCTGGCGCTGATCCTTGTAGTTACTGAAAGTCAGTTGGCTGCCCAGGTTGAGTTCGACCTGGCTGCCATCGGGCAGTGTCACCGTCCTGGCACTGGCATCGGCGCTGTAGCGCTCATGGGCATTGGGCACCCAGCCCAGTTGCCAGCCGCTGTAGGCCGCCACGGGAAGGGCGAGCAGGGTAATGGCGGCGGCCACGGCAAAGCGCTGCCAGGTGCTGCGGCGCGGTGCGGGAGGCAATGCAACCACCCGGGCTGGAGCGGGGGCCGGACGTGTCAGGTGCGCACTGATGTCCCAGACATCCAGCATCGCTTCATATTCCAGCGCGTGGAGGGGGTTGGCATTTAGCCACACAGCGAAAGCTTCACGTTCCTGGCAGGTGCAGTCGGGCTCGTGCAAACGCAGGCACCACTGAGCCGCAGCTTCGGTGATGGCCTCGTTTTCAGCGTCTGTGTGGCGTGTTTCACTCATTGATATTTCCCGGTTTTGCGCATTCTAACCCCGTGCCAGAGCTAACGAGAACATGAGCCATGTCAAAAGCATGTCATTTAGCCCTATGGCCGGGTTTTTCTCTGCTACGGTTGTTCCAGTCACATTGAGTACCAGACGCAACATCAATTAATGGAGTTAAGACAATGTTGAAGAAAACCTTTGCTGCTGTGATCACTACTGCTGCTTTGTTGGGTGCCGGTGCAGCGATGGCTCAGCCTGTTGATCCGAACTGGGCATTCTCCAAGGAGTTGGTCGAAGTTCTCAAGAACAAGAACGGCTACACCGTGATCAAGAAAATTGAAGCCCAGGACCCGGCTGCCGGTATCTGGAAGGCCGAAGGCATCAAGAAGGTCGATGGCCTGGAATACGAAATTATTTTCGATTCGACCGGTAAGGTAATTTCCGAGAAGAAAGACTGATTCCCGGTACCTGAAACGAATCGTGCACTGAGCGTTTCTACCCGGCCCTGATCGTTTGTTTTGACAGGGTCGGGTGTTTTTACGCCTCAGGTTTTCTGCCGGGCCAACCATTGTTCGCGAGTTATTCCCCACAGCTCGCATGGCAGCCTGCCGCTGACAAAGTCTTTCTCTTCCCTGCCTATCAAGCGCATTCCGCCTCGCTCGGAAATAAGTCGTGAAGCCGTATTGGGCGCCGCTTTGGGCACGTGCATGCACGCGCGGTGCAAGGTCTGGAACCAGTAGGCATCGACCACCTCGCAGGCTTCGCTCATCAACCCCTGACCCTGCCATTGCGGCGTCAGCCAGAACCCCCGGTTGTTGTCCACGGCATCCATCAGGCTGATGCAGCCAATCAGCTCATCTGGCTCTGCTAACAGGCGAATCGTCCAGTGCCACTCTTCGCTGCGGGCCATGGCTGGCAGCGCCACGTCACGCACATAGCTCAGTGCGCCATCGTCCGGGTAGGGCCATGGCACGACTGCATTCAGGTAGCGCACGACTTGCCAGTGGGCAAAGCGCCTCTGGATGGCGGGCGCGTCGCTTAGTTGCAGGGGTTGCAGTACCAGTCGCGAGGTCTGGAGGGTAGGTAGGGGCTGCATCATGGGTGGCTCCTTGCCATTGGTTTGCGTCGAGAGTACCGCGCAATGCCATCCATAAAAAAGCCCCCGTTAAACGGGGGCTGTATGGGGATAGTTGCGCCTGGCGATAATATCAGCCGTTACTGCAACCATTGCCCATCACGCGATACTCAAGAATATGACGCTGACCCTGGTGGTCTTCGTAGGTCATTTGTGCGGGTACTACTTCACAGACATCGGCAGCCGGTGACACGCTGATAACTTTGGCAATATCCAGGTCGGTGGCATAAGTGTAATGCTCGACCACCGGTTGTAGTTGCGTAACTTGAAGTTCGTCAGCAGCCGCCAGGGTAGAAAAGCCAATAAGTGCAAGAGCGATCAAACGTTTCATTTATAAGACCTTAAAACAATCACGAATCACTGACTTCAGTTGCCATGGTGGCGGTCGAAGTTGTTACGCCGTGGAGTAAGTGGCGTAACACGAAGTACCGTGCCCTGTTTCAGTGTTGCGTTGAGGGATGTACATAGAATACGCGCGCTGCGTATTGATTAAAGTCAAAAGATCGTCATGGAGTCTTTCCGGATCAGTAACAATCGACGCTTTTTCCGCAGCACCACGAAAAAGCCCCCTCAAAGAGGGGGCTGGGGTCGCATCCGTGCGTGCAACCATTGAACTTTAGTGGGTGCTGCAGCCGTCGCCCATCACCTGGTATTCAAGGGTGTGGCGCTGGCCTTGGGAGTCTTCATAGACCATGGTGGCCGGTACCACTTCACACACCTTGGGTATGTTGGACAGGCTGACCACCCGCGCAATATCCAGTTGGGTACCGTAGTGGTAGTGTTCTACAGTCGCAGGCTGAACAGTGGAAGTTTCACCTGCAACAGCCAATGTGGCAAAACCGGCGAGAAACAGTGCAATAAGATTTTTCATGTGATTGGCCTCTAAAGTAATCAAGATTTAAAGCTGACTGACTTCATTTGCCGATAAGGCGGGAAGAAGTTACGACACCCGGCAAGGTCGCCGGGTGCGTACGAAGTACCGGAGTTTCAAGTGCAACTGATAGTTGAGTCATGTGAGTGAGGTTACGCTGATTTGCAAAAGTAAAAATAGCTGATGGCAAAATGCTCTGTTACCACATGGGTAACAATGTGAGGGCCCTGCGTTATTTTTCAAGTGCCTGGGTCGTCTCCTGGCTGGCATACTGGCCTCTCTGGTTCAGGAGCCATTTATCGATATGAATGTCGTGTCCCCCCTTAATGCCTATCAACAAGCTGTCGAACACCAGGGCTTTGTCCACGACCCCGCCCAATGGGTTGCAGTCCAGGCCTTGCAGCGCTGCCATGAGGCCCTGCACTCGGGTGCGCAGCCGGTCAATGGCGTGTATTTGTGGGGGCCGGTGGGGCGGGGCAAAACCTGGTTGATGGATCAGTTCTATCAAAGCCTGCGGGTGCCCGCACGGCGTCAGCATTTTCATCACTTTATGCAATGGGTACATCAGCGCCTGTTTCAGCTGACCGGTACGGCGGACCCGCTCAAGACACTGGCTAAAGGCCTGGGCGCGGAAGTGAAGGTGCTGTGCTTTGACGAACTGTTCGTCAATGACATTGCCGATGCGATTATTCTTGGGCGTCTGTTTCAGGTGATGTTCGATGAAGGCGTGGTGCTGGTTTGTACCTCAAACCAGCCACCGAACGACCTTTATGGTCACGGTTTTAACCGTGATCGTTTTGCTCCCGGTATTACGGCGATTCTCAAGCATATGGAGGTGGTGGCGGTAAACGGTATTGAAGACCACCGCCTGCATCCCGGCATTGCACATCAGCGTTACTGGGTGACCGGGCCGGGCCGGCCGAGTGCCATAGAGCCGGTGTTCAGATCCTTGACCGAGGGCCAGGCGGTGTCTGACCAACCCATTGATGTGGGCCATCGCTCGCTGAACGTGGTGCAGGCCAGTGATGGGGTGCTGTGGTGCAATTTTCATGAGCTGTGCGAGCAGCCGCTGGCGGCCACTGAGTTCATGCAGATTTGTGATCGTTACAAGGTCATGTTGCTCAGCGAAGTGCCCTGCCTGAGTGCCGAGCAGCGCGAAGGCAAAATAGCCCGTGGTACGGAAGACGGGGCGGTGAAGGTCGAGGCGGGGGATCGTGAGCTGCCGCAACTGTCAAAATACGATGACAGTGTGCGGCGTTTTATTGCCCTGATCGACGAGTGCTATGACCGCAAGGTTCCGGTGTGTATTGAAGCGCAGGTGCCGATGGATCAGTTGTATACCCAGGGGTACCTGGAGTTTGCCTTTCGCCGCACCTTGAGCCGGCTGCAGGAAATGCAGTTACAGCGGTTTGGCCTCCAATAACCCGTGATTGCGTGGGCCGTGTAGTCGCAGACTCGCGGAGCGAGGCTGCGAGGGGGGGCTTGAAAGCAATGGGAGGGTGCCCCTTCTGAACGTGTCCAGCCGCTCGCAGCCTTCGTTCCTCGTCAGCGACTACAAGGGGCTTGAAGGATTCAAGGTCAATCCCACGCTGGCGCAACGCTCTGCGGGTTGGTCAGGCGATGACCGCGGTCCAGGGCTGCAATCCGGGCCATGTCGTCATCGCTCAGTTTCAGTGAGCAGGCCTTGAGGTTGCTCTCAAGGTTGCTGCGCTTGGTCGAAGACGGAATCACCGAATAGCCCAATTGCATGGCCCAGGCCAGGGTCACTTGTGCCGCAGTGGCGTTATGGCGGTCGGCAATGGCCATGATCACTGGATCTTTAAGCACTTCGCCGTAAGCCAGGGTCATGTACGAGGTTATATGGATGCCCTGGCTTTGTGCGAATTCCACCACTTTGCGGTTTTGCAGGTAGGGGTGCAATTCGATCTGGTTGGTCGCGATATTTTCCGCGCCCACCGCGGCAATGGCTTCTTTCATCAGCGCGATGGTGAAGTTCGAGACGCCAATCTGCCGGGTCAGGCCCTTTTCTTTGGCTTCAAGCAATGCGCCCATAAACTCGGCTACCGGCACTGCATTGTCAGGGCTCGGCCAGTGAATCAGGGTCAGGTCCAGATGGTCGGTGCGCAGTTTTTTCAGGCTCTCTTCAAGGCTGGGGATCAGTTGCTCCCTGGCGAAATTACTGACCCAAATTTTGCTGGTGATAAACAGTTCGTCACGCGCCACGCCGCTTTCGGCAATGGCCTGGCCGACTTCAGCTTCATTTTCGTAAATCTGTGCGGTGTCGATGGCGCGGTAGCCCAGGTCCAGGGCATTGCTGACCGAGTCTATGACTACCTGGCCTTTAAGGCGAAATGTACCGAGGCCAAATGCTGGAACTGTCATGGATATCTCCTTGGTGGACGTAAGAATGAGGTTGAGTATCCTCGCCCTTCACCGGCGGAAAAACCGCTGGCCAAGCAAAGCACTCTTGACCACAGATCATGAATCTTCAGCTGACCCCCCCCCGACTGCCACCCCATTAGCGGTTTGCCGATTGGGATGCTGCTGAATGTTTCGCAGTTGTTTGAGGAGGTGGGGTTTAAATCTATATGAGAATTACTATAAATTACATCTACAAAAGTGCCATCATCACGCCGTTATCCCATTAGATCTGTTTCTGCGCTCATGGAGTGTTGCCGCTGCTGTTGCGGCCAGGAGTCCTGTTGGAAAACTACTATCGCGAACTGGTGGGCTTTTTGAGTGCCAGGCTGGGTAATGCCCAGGCGGCCGAAGACGTGGTGCATGACGCTTATGTGCGAGTGCTGGAGCGTTCAGGCGACGAGCCGATCGCGCAGCCACGTGCTTTTTTGTATCGCACTGCGCTTAACCTGGTGATCGACGGCCATCGCCGCAGCAGCCTGCGCCAGGCCGAACCGCTGGAAGTGCTGGATAGCGAAGAGCGTTTTTACAGCCCCTCGCCTCAACTATTAATGGACCACGACCAGCGCCTGGCCATGATCCAGAAAGCCCTGGCTGAGCTGCCTGCGGCGTGTCGCGAGTGTTTTCTGCTGCGCAAGATCGAAGGACTGTCGCACCCTGAAATCGCCGAACGCCTCGGGGTATCGCGCAGTGTGGTCGAGAAGCATATCGTTAACGCCATGAAGCATTGCCGAATCCGTATCAGGCAGTGGGACAACGCCTGAGTGGCGCTAAAAAATCAGATTGCATGACATTTCAGAGATGAAACTGAACTGCGCCTGAAGAACTTTCTTATATGCACACCACAAACCCCACCAGGGTTTAATCTCGAAAACGTCGCGCATAAGCAGTTGGCGTCTTGGTTGGGCTGTTCTGGCCTGATTGCCCAAGTCCACTTATCGACACAGAAACGTATGTGATTACGCCCCTCCAGTGGCAGGTCGCAGCACGTTGCATGCGCGTGCCTTTTGGCTCGCTCACGAGTTTGACCCCATGAACGAAGGCCTCAGATCAATGCCGGCTGCGCAGGTACTCTGCATGGCGTGAGCGCAGGCGGCGCAGGAGCAGCACCATGAAACTCTCCCTGAAAGAATTTTTCGCCGGCTTTTTGCGGACTCGCCATATTGGCCGGCATTTCCGGCGTCTGGTCCTGCTCGACAGCCTGACCAACACCACGGTCAACCGCGAAGTACCACCCACGCTGGCACAGATGCTGGTGGTCGCGGCCAACAGTGACAGCGCGGTACTGATCGACAACCTGGGCACCCACACCGACGGTTTGAGCGACGCCGAGGTCGATGTGCTGCGCGATCGCCACGGCCTCAATGAGATCGAACACGAGCAGCCGCTAAGCCCCTGGATACACGCGTGGCATTGCTACAAAAACCCGTTCAACTTGCTGCTGACCTTGCTCGCCGCAGTTTCCCTGGCCACTGATGACATTCAGGCGGCGGTGGTGATCGGCACCATGGTGGTGCTGTCGACCGTGCTGCGTTTTTGGCAAGAGGCCAAGTCCAACAAAGCCGCCGATGCGCTCAAAGACATGGTGAGCAACACCGCGACGGTGATGCGTCGCGATTTCAGTGCAGACGCTTCGCCCGTGTTCGGCAAGTTTTCCGGCGCCTCACGCCAGATCAGGGGGGCGCAGCGTATCGAGCTGCCGATCAAGCAGTTGGTGCCGGGCGATCTGATCGTATTGTCTGCTGGCGACATGATCCCGGCAGATTGCCGGGTGCTCAGCGCCAAGGATTTGTTCGTCAGCCAGGCCGCGATGACGGGCGAATCCATGCCCGTGGAAAAGTTTGCGCGTCAGCTCGACAGCCAGACCAGCAACCCGCTGGAACTGGACACTATTTTGTTCATGGGCACCAACGTGGTGTCCGGGGCCGCCACTGCGGTCGTGCTGACGACCGGTAATAACACCTATTTCGGTGCTCTGGCGCAGCGCGTCGGGACCACTGAGCGCGGTGCGACCTCATTCCAGGCCGGGGTCAACAAAGTCAGCTGGTTGCTGATCCGGTTCATGTTTGTGATGGCGCCGCTGGTGCTGTTTATCAACGGCTTCACCAAGGGCGACTGGACTGAAGCCTTGCTGTTCGCACTTTCCGTTGCGGTGGGGCTGACTCCGGAAATGCTGCCAATGATTGTGACCTCGACGTTGGCCAAGGGAGCCGTCTTCCTGTCGCGTAAAAAAGTCATCGTCAAACGCCTGGATGCCATCCAGAACTTTGGTGCGATGGATGTACTGTGCACCGATAAAACGGGGACCCTGACACAGGACAAGATTTTTCTGGCCCGGCATGTGGATGTCTGGGGGCAGGAGTCTGACGACGTACTGGAAATGGCCTACCTCAACAGCTATTACCAGACCGGGTTGAAAAATCTGCTGGACGTGGCAGTACTGGAGCACGTCGAGGTCCACCGCGAATTGAACGTGGGGACGGCCTTCAGCAAGGTCGATGAAATTCCGTTCGACTTTACCCGTCGGCGCATGTCGGTGGTAGTGGTCGAGCAGGACCGGCCGCACTTGCTGATCTGTAAGGGAGCTGTCGAGGAAGTACTCTCCGTATGTAAGACAGTTCGTCATGGGGAGAAGGAAGAAACTCTTGGCGATGAACTCTTGGTGCGCATTCGCCAAGTGACTGCGGCATTCAACGAAGAGGGCTTGCGCGTTGTGGCCGTGGCTGCGCGGTCCATGGCTGATGGGCGTGACGCTTACAGCCTGAGTGATGAGCAGGAGTTGACGTTGATTGGCTATGTGGCGTTCCTCGACCCGCCCAAGGAGAGCACCGCACCGGCGCTTAAAGCCCTGGCCGAGCACGGGGTAGCGGTAAAGGTTCTGACAGGTGACAACGAGCTGGTTACGGCCAAGATCTGTCGTGAGGTGGGCCTGGAGCAGCAAGGCTTGCTGATGGGCAATGATATTGAACGGATGACGGATGCCCAACTGGCCGTGGCTGTGGAGACCACCAACGTATTTGCCAAACTGACACCCACGCACAAGGAACGCATCGTGCGTTTACTCAAGGCTAATGGCCATGTTGTGGGTTTTATGGGTGATGGCATCAACGACGCTCCGGCACTGCGCACGGCGGATATCGGCATATCGGTGGACAGTGCCGTGGATATTGCCAAGGAAGCAGCTGACATCATCCTGCTGGAGAAAAGCCTGATGGTGCTGGAGGAGGGCGTGCTGGAAGGGCGTAGAACCTTCGCCAATATGCTCAAGTACATCAAAATGACAGCCAGTTCGAACTTCGGCAATGTGTTCTCGGTGCTGGTGGCCAGTGCATTCATTCCTTTTTTGCCGATGTTGCCAATGCATTTGCTGGTTCAGAACTTGCTGTATGACGTGTCACAAATTGCCATCCCGTTCGATAACGTCGATGAGGAAATGCTGAAAAAGCCACAGCGCTGGCAGCCTGCGGATGTAGGCCGTTTCATGCTGTTTTTTGGGCCGATCAGTTCGATTTTCGACATCCTGACGTTTGGCTTGATGTGGTACGTGTTCAAGGCCAACACACCTGAACACCAGACCCTTTTCCAGTCGGGCTGGTTCGTGGTCGGGTTGCTGACTCAAACCCTGATCGTGCACATGATTCGCACGCCTAAAATCCCGTTTCTGCAGAGCCGCGCAGCGATGCCGCTGATGGTGATGACAGGGGTGATCATGGCAGTGGGCATCTTCCTGCCGATGGGGCCACTGGCGGGCTACTTCAAATTGCAGGCGCTGCCGCCGCTGTACTTTGTGTTCTTGCCCGTGATTTTACTGGCTTACATGGCGCTGACCCAGGCCGTGAAAAGCTTTTATATTCGCAGGTTTGGCTGGCAATAAGGCCTGGCCGGGGCAGTTGGCCGAAAAACTGCAGTCTTTTGTCTTTGCGTGGGCCCTGGTCTTAAAGGGCCGGTGTGATGGATCAACAGACTGCAGTGATTTACCCACAACCATTTGGAAGATTAAGAAAATTCGCACATGACGTGTAGCTATTTCCCTTCTCGTAAATCGTATTCGATTAGTGATTATGCGCGGCGCGATTGCGAACGGGCTATGTGTGTTATGCGCGAATATTGTCGCAATGGTGGACGCTGATTGCAGGATTTATCCTATAATTTCAGTATCACTCATTCGGTTGTTTTTTTGAGAATAACCAATTGAACCTATTCAAAACGATACATTCACGCCTGACATACGCTGATGCCCGGCTTACTACTAGAGGGTTAAATGTATGAGAGTGTTGATTGCTGATGATCATCCACTTATTCGATCGGCGATGAAGTTGTTGCTGGAGAGTGATGGTCATGAAGTCGTGGCTGAAGCAGACAATGGCGCCGATGCTGTTCAATTGGCTCGCAAGCATAATGTTGACTTGATCATCCTTGATATCACCATGCCAGGCCTGGATGGTCTGGAGGTGATCAACAGAATCAGGGCTTCGGAGGTTAAAAGTCGCATTTTGGTGGTCACGTCCCAATCCCCCCTGTTTTATTCGCAGCGGAGCATGAAAGCAGGGGCGGCAGGTTTTATTACCAAAGGCCAGGATCTCACTGAGTTGATGAGAGCGGTAAAAGTAATCATGGACGGCTATACCTTTTTTCCATTTTTGGCGGCCAGCTCAGTGCGAAACAGTGATACAAGTATGAGCGACATAGAATTGATACAGAATTTGTCGGCGCGAGAATTGTACATACTGCAACAGCTTGCCCGGGGCCTGAGTAATAAGAAGATTGCTGAAGATATGATTCTTAGCAGCAAAACCATCAGTACTTACAAGGCGCGCCTGATCGAAAAGTTGAATATAAAATCGGTCGTCTACTTGGCTGAATTTGCCAAGCGCAATGATTTGATTTAATTGAACATCCTTCAATGTCTGGGGCTTGCAGGGCTGCTCCTGGTTCTTGGACAGCCCGTTGCAGCCGCTGACCCAAAAGTACAGACCTTGCAATTGATGGGGCGCTCCAATGTCGAGGCGTACAGCGTGGCACTTGAACCATCAGACAGGCAGTGGCTCAAGCAACACGGACCTTTGCGTCTGGGTATCTCCGCACCTGACTACGGTCCTTTTGAAATGACGGTAAACGGTCAGGACTTTGAAGGGTTGACGGCCGACTACGCGCAACTGCTGTCGCAGTTGCTACGCACTGACATTGTGGTCAAGCGTTACCCTTCAAGGCCGCAGGCGATAGAAGCGCTCAAGGGTGGTGAGCTGGATTTGTTGAGCAGTTCCAATGGTTTCGAAGCGCAATATCCTGAGCTGGTGTTAAGCCGTGCGTACGCAGACGATTCGCCTTCTCTGGTGACCCGCAGCAGTAACCAGGAGCGTCCGCCAGTTGATCTGGCGGGGCTGCGTGTGGCCATGCTCGATCACTACCTGCCGCCGCAGAAGGTCCAGGACTTCTACCCCAAAGCTAGCTTGCAGTTGTATCCGTCAACCCTGACGGCCATTGGCGCCGTGGCGTTTGGCCAAGCGGATGTATATCTTGGGGATTTTATTAGTGCCAGTTACCTGATTCACAAGAACTACCTGAACAATGTGCAATTGGCCGATTTCTCGCGACTGGAAGACAACCCCTTCGCCTTTGCGGTGAATCGTAAAAATCCGGGGTTACTGCGTATCGTCAATACAGCGCTGGCGGCGATCCCAGCCAGTGACCGCATGACAATTCTGCGCCGCTGGAGCTTCGACGGGCCAAAAACGTATGCCCCATGGCAGTTTACCCCTGCAGCCAGCGAGCAGCGCTGGATAGCTGAGCATCCGCGGTTAAAAGTGGCAATTTATGATGCGTTCCAGCCACTGTCCTTTTTTGATGAGCAAGGCAGGTTCAAAGGCTTGATTGCCGATCTTTTATCCAGCATCAGTACACGCACAGGGCTTAATTTCGAGGCAGTGCGAGTGTATACGCTGGCGCAGGGGATTGAACTGGTCAAGTCGGGCAAGGCAGATGTGTTGGGGGCTATCACGAGCAGTACCGCCCGAGAAAATCAACTGAGCTTTACCCGGCCCTACCTCACAACCCCTTTTGTGCTTATTTCCCGTATCGGCTCAGAGGGACCTCAAACCCTGGATGAAATGGCTGGCGGGCGTGTCGTGATGGTTCGCGGCAATGTACTGCGCGACTTTATTGCGCAGAACTATCCGCAGGTTCAGATTCAGGAAGCAGACAACCCGCCTGCGGCCCTGGCCATGGTGGCAGAGGGAAGCGCTGATGCCGCGATCAGCGTGTTGGTCAATGCGCGTTATCTGGTTTCGCGACGCTTTGACAATCAGCTGAAAATCACCAGCACCGTAGGTACTCAACCCGAGCAGATCGGTTTTGCCACTGCCGGCAATGATCAGCAGTTAAGCGCCATTCTGGACAAGGCCTTGCTCAATATCACTCCAGGAGACTTGAGTGAGCTGACCGGTCGTTGGTTCACTGACACACCAGAGGTTGAGAGCTACTGGCTGCGCAACCGTCCTGCGATTGTAAGAGGGTTTGCCATTGCCGCGGCGTTGCTATTGGTTGCCATTGTATGGATTACCTATTTGCAGAGAGTCATAGGCAGGCGCCAGCAGCTGGTGAATGAGTTGAATGCTGCCAAGCAAAGTGCCGATGCGGCAAACCGCGCAAAGACCACCTTTCTCGCAACCATGAGTCATGAGATCCGCACCCCCATGAATGCGGTCATTGGCATGCTCGAATTGGCCATGAAAAAGGCCGACCAAGGCGTTATTGATCGTTTCGCAATCGAAGTGGCCTCAGTCTCGGCCCACGAGTTGCTCGATTTGATTGGCGATATTCTGGATATCGCGCGCATTGAGTCCGGTCATCTTTCATTGCACCCCAAACGCTCAAATATCAAGTCGCTGGTAGAAGCCGTGGCACGAATGTTTGATGGGCTGGCGCGGCAGAAGCAATTGAGCCTGGTCTGTGAATCGAGCCCGGCAGCGGATGTGGATGTGCTGATTGATCCGATACGCTTCAAGCAAATCGTTTCCAATTTGCTGAGTAATGCCATCAAGTGTCACGGACACGGGGGAGGTCCGGCTGATATTGACATTGGGGCTGGCTGCAGATGCGCAGCATACAGCGATCTGTTTGCGCGTGAAGGACACCGGTGTGGGTATTTCTGAGGAAGACCAGAGCCTGCTGTTCAACCCTTTTGTTCAGTCCAGTAACAACACGCAATCTGCGCGTCAGGGCTCAGGCCTGGGCCTGGTGATTTGCCGTGAGCTCTGCGAAATGATGGGAGGTCAGTTGCACCTCAGCAGTGTTGAGGGGCTGGGCACCCAAGTTGAGATCATGATGGTAGTGCCTCTGCTTGAACATGAAGAGCAAGCTGCAGACGCCCTCGAGCAAGCCCCGGCCATTACCCGGTCGCTGAACATTCTGGTCGTGGATGATTATCCGGCTAACCGGATGCTGCTGGCCCAGCAACTCAGCTTTCTGGGGCACCGTGTGTCAGACGCCGAGAATGGCGAGCTGGGCCTCAAGGCGTGGCGGCAGGGGGCTTTCGACCTGGTAATTACGGATTGCTCGATGCCGGTCATCAATGGCTATCAGTTGGCCCAGGCAATACGAGCCGAAGAGGCGCAGCTGGGAAAGGCCCCTTGCCAGATTTTTGGTTTTACTGCGAACGCACAGCCCGGCGAAGTTGAGCGTTGTCTCGATGCGGGAATGGATCAATGCCTGTTCAAGCCCATCAGCCTGAAAGACTTGAGCGCCTGCCTGGCAACTGGCCAGGCGCAGAACCTGATATATACCGATGCCGATGAATCTGATCGAGGCGATAGGATTGATCTGACGTATCTTAAACAGTTGAGTCAGGGTGATGAGCAGATGATTCATACACTTCTTGCAGAGCTTTCTACAAGAAATCGTCTCGATCTCACTGCCCTGATCGAACTCTTTTTGAAAGATGATTACGCAGGCCTGGCTGCCCTGGCCCATGGCATCAAAGGAGGGGGCAGACTTATTCAGGCCAGGAAGCTGATTGCGTGTTGCGAACAACTGGAAGCGGTTTGCCAGTCCGGAAAATCAGAAGAACTCACCGTCGCGGTCGATGCACTTCACAGCAGTATGGAGCAGTTGGCTGACGAACTTGAACATTATGCTCAAGCTAATCAATCACATGGATGACGAGGCTGCAATGCCAACAAAATCTTTACGAATACTGATTGCCGATGCAGACCCGAACGAGGCTCTGAAAATAGAAAGGGCTCTTAATATTCTGGGCTATTACCGGATCGCGCCTTTGTACCATGGCGAGGCGCTGGTAAGCCTGAAGGCAGCACCCACCAATGAATATGATGTGTTGTTGATCAGTCAGAAAATGGCAGGTGAGGTTATTGCGGATGAGGTCGAATATCGCAAGGACAACTCGCAGTTTCGGCATGTACTGATTTACACGGATGCCGACAGTTTTGTGAATCAGCTTGCCAGTGTGATGCCGATGCTGGATGTTTCTGCCAACCCCTGAAACAGGCACTTGTCTGCATTGCCGGGGCCGCGATAAGGTCTGGCGTTGTTCCAACAAACCAATGCCCGGACTCGTCAAGGAAAACCCGTAATGTCGGATGTCGTCGTAGTGCAAGCAGACTATACCAACCCGGTTCATGCCCAGGCGTTAAGGGACGTGTTGAATCACTACGCCCGGGACCCGATGGGCGGAGGTGAAGCGTTGTCGCAAACGGTATTGGCGCACTTGCCGGCAGAGCTTGCCAGGCGCCCTCATGCCTTCAGCGTACTGGCGTTCGTCAACGGTGAGGCGGCGGGTCTGGTTAACTGCTTTGAAGGCTTTTCCACCTTTGCCGGCAAACCCCTGGTCAATGTGCATGATGTGTCGGTGGTCGATACGTTTCGCGGTCTGGGCCTGAGCCAGAAGATGTTGCTCAAGGTAGAGGACATCGCCCGCGAACGCGGCTGCTGCAAGATCACCCTCGAAGTACTCGAGGGCAACCCTGTGGCGCAAGGTTCCTATCGCAAATTCGGCTTCAGCGATGGCCAGCTCGACCCGGCGCACGGGCGCATGCTGTTCTGGAACAAATATTTGTAACTGTAGAAAAACCTTGTAGCAGTTGACGAGCTACAAGGTTTGCCTCCTCTGCCTACAGTGTCCACTCCAGGCCAACGCTCACCGTCCGCGGATCACCCCAGAACACGCCGTTATAGAAACCTACGTTTTCGTAGTACTTTTCATCGAACAGGTTTTTGACGTTCAGGGATGCCGAGACGTGTTCGTCAAACTTGTAGCGGGCCATCAGGTCGACCAGGGTGTAGGACTTCTGAGTGATGTCTTCCTTGAAGGTAATCGGGTTGCCTTTGTCATTTTTCTCGCCGGTAGGGCGATTGGCGGCACGATAGATATCGCTTTGCCAGTTGACGGCCGCCCCCACGGTCATTGCATTCCAGTCCCCAGGCAGGCGGTAGGTGCTCGAAATCTTGAGCATGTTCAAAGGCGCTGCAGTATTCATGCGCTGGCCTGCGGCGTTGCGCGAATGGGTGTAGGTGTAGCCTGCAAGCATATTCCAGTCGCGCATCACTTCACCGGCCAGCTCGACTTCGAAACCGTTGATCTTGTTGCCCTTGCCGCCCGATTTGTAATATTCCTCGCCCTTGGGGCCGCGTGGTACTGAGTCATCGATTTCCGGCACATTGTCCTGCTTGCTCCAGAACACCGCCGTCGACAGGTTGAGGCGCTCCTGCAAGAAGCTACCCTTCAGCCCCAGCTCATAGTTGCTGCCCACCACCGGCTCAAGGTAGGAGTTGCTGGCGTCCTTGCTGGTGGTTGGCTTGAAGATGTCGGTATAACTCGCGTAGGCCGTCAACTCGTCGGTGAAGTCATACAGCACGCCGGCGTAAGGCGTAATCACATCGTTTTGGGTCTGGCTGACTTTCGGGGCAGGGAAGTTGGTGCTGGAGCTTTGCCAGCTGCCATACCGGGTGCCCAGTACGGCATGCCATTGATCGGTCAGGTTAAAGCGCGTGGCCAGGTAGCCGGATTTCTGCTTGATGACGTCGTGAGTCCCTTCAATACCGGTATTGAAATCCTGATATTTGGGAATCGCGCTCATGTCTTGCCAATTGGGGATGTTGTAGTAGTCGTCCGGGTTGAGGTCAACCATCAGGGGCGAGGTGTTGTCGTTCTTGGCCTGGCCATAACCCACCATCAACTCGTGATCACGCCCGAACAAGGGGTAGGTGCCCGAGATATTGACGTCAACGGCGCTCATCTTCTCTTCGCCGATAAAGTGGCTGGCATAGGCCGACATGCCCGTACCATCGGGGTTGGGGAAGCCGCCGCCGGCGTAATAAACCTTACCTTCAGCGTCGCTGGTGCGATGGGTGTAGGCTGCTTTGAGGCGCCAGTCATTGACCAGTTGCTGGTCGAGGGTGGCGAAGGCGGTTTTGTCCTTCATCGGCCATGAACTCCAGGAAGTCGCCAGGTTGGTCGAGCGCCCGAAATTGGCTTTGTCGCCCGAGCCGGTCCAGTAAGGTGTGGTGCCCCAGGAAGAACCCTTTACCTGCTTGTCCTGGTAGTCGTAACCCACGGCCAGAACAGTGCTGTCGCTCAGGTCGGCTTCCAGAATGCCGTAAGCCACTTCGCGCTTGAGGGCGTAGATATCGCGAAACGATTTGCTGTCGCGATAGGCCAGCACCGTGCGCCCGCGCAGGCGGCCGTCGAAGGCCAGCGGGCCGCCCACATCGACATAGCTGTAATAGTTGTCGTAGCTGCCGCCTGAAGCACCGGCCTTGGCCTGCAACTGGTGGGTAGGGCGTTTGCGGATCATGTTGATGGTGCCCGACGGGTCGCCCGCGCCGGTGGTCAGGCCGGTGGCGCCGCGCACTACTTCAATACGGTCGTAGATAATGGTGTCGGCATCGGTCTTCATAAAACTGAAGGTGTTGAGCATGCCGTCAATCTGGAAGTTATTGATGGTGTAGCCGCGGGACGAGTAGCTGACCCGGTCCGAGTCGTTGTGCTGTACCACAATGCCTGTGGTATGGCGCATGGCTTCGGTCAGGGTGTTGAGGTCGAAGTCGTCCATTTCCTGACGGGTGACGACCGAGATCGACTGCGGAGTTTCGCGAATGCTCAAGTTGAGTTTGGTCGCGGTACTGGTCGAGCCCGTGGTGTAGGAACCGGTATTTTCTGTGGTGGCACCCAGGCCCTGGGCTGTGACGCTGGTGGTGCCCAGCTCCAGTGAGCGGGTCGTTTTCTTGACCTCTTCCTGCTCGGTATCCGCCAGTAATTGCGGGCATGCGGCGCTGCTGATGAGGCCGAGGGTGAGGGTCATGGAACGGGTGATTGGCGCGAACATCGCTGCCGACTCCTTGTCGTTGTTATGAAGTTGTTCAGTGCTTCAAACGAATGACAAGGCGCGGAGTTAGGCGAAAAGAGAATTATTTGTAAAGAAGTGTCGGAAACCTGCGGGGCGCGCCGTGCGCCCCGCACGTTGATTATTGCTGGACCACGTTGGCAGGGGCGGGCTGTTTGGGCTTGATCAGGCTGAAGTCGATCAAGGCCTTTTGTGGGCGCGAGTAGGGGTCGCCAATCAGCTGCGGGCGGGCGACAAACGTGTCGCTGACCAGGCTTTTCTTGTCGTCCAGTTCGTCGGCACTGAGGCCCGCCAGGTCTGCCCAGGTGTGGATAAACTGCGAGCTGCTGTAAGGTCGCCCGAGGTCGGCAGCGAAATTCCAGGCATGGTTTTCACGCCACTTGGGCGAGGCCCAGGCCATAAACGGAATGGTGTACATCGGGGCTGTCGGCTTGGCCTCGTTGCGGCCCAGCGTCGCGTGGCCGACCGAGTCGAACACGTCTTCACCGTGGTCCGACAGGTACAGCAGGAAACCATTGGGGTCGGTCTTGGCAAAGTCCTTGATCAGGCTCGATACAACAAAATCGTTGTACAGAACGGCATTGTCGTAGCTGTTGTAGGTGGGTACTTGTGCATCGCTCAAACCGGCGGGTACGCCACTACGGTCGACAAATTTGTCGAAGGTCGGTGGATAACGGTACTGGTAGCTCATATGCGTACCGAGCAGGTGAATCACGATCAGCTTGCGCGGGGCGCTGTCGGCCAGGATCTTGTTGAAGGGCTCAATCACGTCGCCATCATATTGGCGGGCGTTCTGGTTGCGGTTGTTGTTGAGGTAAACCTGCTGGTCAGCCTGCTCGGAGAAGGTCGTGAGCATGGTGTTGCGCTTGGTCATGGTTTGCTGGTTGGTGACCCAGAAGGTTTTGTAACCGGCTTGCTTCATCACGCTGACCAGTGACGGGGTGCTCAGGTACAGGTCGGGGTTTTCTTCGTCGGCAAAGGTCAGCACTTGTTGCAGCGCTTCAATGGTGTAGGGCCGCGGTGTCACCACGTTGTCGAAAATGGCCAGTTGATCGCGCAACTTGTCGAGGTTTGGCGTGGTTTCGCGCTGATAACCATACAGGCTCATGCGCTGGCGGTTGGTGGACTCGCCAATGACCAGTACCAGGGTAGTCGGCTTGCCGGCCTCGTTGTCCTTGAGGTTGGTCAGCGGCGGGATCTTGCTGACGCTGGCGAGCATGCCCTGCATGTTGTCTAGTTGCTCCAGGTAGCGGCGATAAGCTACTAACATCTGCCACGGTACTGCAGGTTCAACACGGCTTTCGAAGCTTTCCATGGCCGTGGCCAGGTTGTCGTGCTTGATCGTCTGTTTGACCAGCGGGTAGCCGATAACCGCCACCAATATGGCCACCGCTGCAGCCCAGGCCTGCATGCGCGGCAAATACACCGGGCGCAGGCGGGTCCACAGAAACACCGCAAAGGCGGTATGTGCCAGGAATGCCAGCACCATCCACCAGGCAAAGTACTGGGTCATGTATTCGCCAGCTTCAGAGATGTTCGACTCGAACATGATGAAGATGACGCTTTGCGAGAATTCCTGTTGATAGATAAAGAAGTAGCCCAGGCTGGCCATCGAACAGGCCCACAGCACGACACCAATGACCGCCGCCATTGCCCGGGTGTGCCTGGGAAACATCAGCATCGGGGCCAGCCAGATGGCACTCATCACAAAGGCTTGGCGAAAGCCTGAGAACCCGGAAGTGCCAGTCAGCTGGATAAGCAGTTGGGTAATGCCGGAAAAATACCAAAAGAACAGGAACAGCCAGCCAAGGCCTGCCCAATCGAATCCCTTCGCAGATGTATTACTGCGTTTAAACATCCCCATACAGCGCTCCAGCTGATAACTACTTGAATGGTCAGTGCCATGTAGCCAGGCACAGCACATGAGTACTGCCTCAAGAGTGGGCAGTCACAAAGTGTTTAAGTATCGCCAAGGGGATGTGAAAACTTTGTCACCCATGATCGGGCTGGTAGACATGGATCGGTCTTGTCGCACCTTGAAAATTTTACGTTTTTTGCAGTCTTTACGGCTTCGTCCGTCTGTTGAGTGTATTGAATCGGGAATCTGCCCTCCAGCTTGTGCGAAACTATGCAGCATGTGTCAGGGCTGATCCTGATCGGGCACCTTGGGCAATGCTGCACCGAGGTGCTGTACACCTATTTATTTGTCGTTGGGAGCAACAGTACATGCAGTTGGGAATTATTGGATTGGGCCGTATGGGCGGGAATATCGCGCGGCGTCTGATGCTCAATGGGCATACAACCGTGGTTTTTGACCGCAATACCGACTTTGTCAGCGCTCTGGAACAGGAAGGCGCCACCGCCGTTGCCGATTTGCCAGCGCTGGTCGCAGGCCTGGCCAAACCCCGTGCTGTCTGGGTCATGCTGCCTTCCGGTGCGCCGACCGAAGACACCATCGAGACTTTGAGCGAGTTGCTGGACGCCGATGACATCATCATTGATGGCGGCAACACCTTCTACAAGGATGACATTCGTCGTTCGCAGTCGCTGGCCGAGAAAGGCATCCAGTACGTTGACGTGGGTACATCGGGCGGCGTGTGGGGCCTGGAGCGCGGTTATTGCATGATGATCGGCGGAGACAGCGCTGTCGTGAAACATCTGGACCCGCTGTTTGCAGCGCTGGCGCCAGGCATGGGCGATATTGCGCGGACCAAGGATCGCACCTCTGACGATGACCGTGCCGAGCGTGGTTACATCCATGCTGGCCCGGCTGGCGCTGGCCATTTCGTCAAAATGGTGCACAACGGTATCGAGTACGGCTTGATGCAGGCGTACGCCGAAGGTTTCAACCTGATGAAGATGAAAGGCGGTGAAAACCTGCCTGAAGAGCAGCGTTTTGACCTGAACCTGGGTGATATCGCTGAAGTCTGGCGTCGTGGCAGCGTGGTGTCTTCCTGGTTGCTGGATTTGACCGCCGATGCTCTGGCCACTGATGAGCCGCTGGATGGCTACTCGGGCGCCGTCGCAGACAGTGGCGAAGGCCGCTGGACCATCGAGGCCGCAATGGAGCAGTCGACCCCGGTGCCAGTGTTGTCGCAAGCCCTGTTTGCCCGCTACAGTTCACGCCAGCAAAGCCTCTATGGCGACAAATTGTTGTCAGCCATGCGCTTTGGTTTCGGCGGCCACGTGGAGACGCCTAAAAAATGACCGATCTGTCCAGTAAACCTGATGCCAAGCCTGCGCCGCCCACCACTCTGTTTTTGTTTGGTGCCCACGGTGATCTGGTCAAGCGCTTGCTGATGCCGGCGCTGTACAACTTGAGTCGTGATGGTTTACTGGACGGTGGCCTGCGCATTGTGGGCGTCGACCACAATGCGATCAGTGATGAGGGATTTGCCAAAAAGCTGGAAGACTTCATTCGCAATGAAGCGTCCAGCAAAGTGGATCATCCTGACGGCGAGGGCTTGAATGCCGCTCTATGGGCCTCGCTGGCGAAGAACATCAGCTATGTGCAAGGCGACTTTCTCGATGACAGCACCTACGCGGCGCTGGAACAGAAGATTTTTGCCAGTGGCACCGCCAATGCGGTGTTCTATCTGGCCACTGCACCGCGCTTTTTCAGCGAGGTCGTGCAGCGGCTGGGCGCCAGCGGGTTGCTCAAGGAAACCCCGGAGGCTTTTCGCCGGGTAGTCATTGAAAAACCTTTTGGCTCTGACGTGCAAACAGCCCAGGCATTGAACGAATGCCTGCTGAGCGTCATGAGCGAGAAGCAGATCTACCGGATTGACCATTACCTGGGCAAGGAAACCGTCCAGAACATTTTGGTCAGCCGTTTCTCCAACGGGCTTTTCGAAGCTTTCTGGAACAATCATTACATTGACCATGTGCAGATCACGGCGGCAGAAACCGTCGGGGTTGAGACACGTGGCAGTTTTTACGAACACACCGGCGCCTTGCGCGACATGCTGCCCAACCATCTGTTTCAACTGCTGGCGATGGTCGCGATGGAGCCCCCTGCGGCCTTTGGTGCCGATGCGGTGCGCGGTGAAAAGGCCAAGGTGATTGGCGCAATCCGCCCCTGGTCCAAAGAGGATGCGCTGAAGAACTCGGTGCGCGGGCAGTACACTCAGGGTGAGTCCGGCGGCAAGCCGGTGGTGGGTTATCGCCAGGAAAACAACGTGGCGGCCGACAGCAGCACCGAAACCTTTGTCGCGCTCAAGGTGATGATCGACAACTGGCGCTGGGTGGGCGTGCCGTTTTATCTGCGCACCGGCAAGCGCATGAGTGCGCGGGACACTGAAATCGCTATCTGCTTCAAGCCTGCGCCTTATGCGCAATTCCGTGACACCGACGTTGAACGGTTGCAGCCCAACTATTTGCGGATCCAGATCCAGCCCAATGAAGGCATGTGGTTTGACCTGCAGGCCAAGCAACCCGGGCCGGGGCTGAAAATGGCCAATATCGAGTTGGGTTTTGCGTACAAGGACTTTTTCCAAATGCAGCCTTCAACAGGCTACGAGACCTTGATCTACGACTGCCTTACTGGCGACCAGACCTTGTTTCAACGTGCGGACAACATTGAAAACGGCTGGCGGGGTGTGCAACCTTTTCTGGACGCGTGGCAGGAACAAACGGACGTGCAACCGTACAAGGCCGGTGAAGACGGTCCTGAGGCCGCTAAAGAATTGCTGGGTCGCGATGGGCGTGTCTGGCTCAACATAGGATGAGTGACGTGAAGCAAAACCCGATTGAGCTGGTGTTGTGTGACATGGATGGCACCCTGCTTTTACCTGATCACAGTATCAGCCCGCGCAACCTGGCGGCAGTCAAGGCGCTGCAGGCCGCCGGCATTCATTTCACCCTGGCTACCGGCCGCCCGCCACGGGCCATGCGCGATTATATCCGGCAGTTGGGGGTTGAGCTGCCGACTGCCGGGTTCAATGGCGGGGTGCTGGTCAACGCCGATGGCAGCGTGCTGCAGTCCCACCATGTGCCGTACCAGGCCGTACTCAAGACACTCGAGTTTTTGGCCGGGCATGACGTTGAGGTCTGGGTGTTTGCCGACGATGAGTGGCTGTTGCGCGACCCGACGGGGCCGATGGTTGCCCACGAGCAGCAGGGCCTGGGTTATGCCCCGCTGGTAGTCGAGAGTTTTGAACCCTACCTGCACCGGGTGGACAAGATCGTGGCCACTACCGGCAATGCACCCTTGTTGGTCGAGCTGGAGCAGCGTTTGCAGAAGTTACTGCATGGGGAGGCCTCTGCCAGCCGCTCCCAGGCCCGTTATCTTGATATCACCGCGCTCAGGGCCAATAAAGGCGATGCCCTTGCCACGCTGGCCGAACACCTGGGTGTGCCTCTTGAGCGCACGGTGGCGATAGGAGATGGTGGCAATGATCCGGCCATGTTCCAGCGTGCCGGGCTGTCGATTGCCATGGGCCAGGCCGATGCGCCTATTCGCGAGCAGGCGATGCATGTCACCGGCAGCAATACTGAAGATGGCGTTGCCCAGGCGATCGAGCGGTTTATCCTGACGCGCTGAAGGGGGCTGTGACAGGTCGTTTTGTCCGTATTTTGGCGTGATCGCGGCCTGCCTGCAGCCTGCAAGCCTTGTTATAGTCCGCCGCTTATCGGCCGGCGACGGCGCCCCGCAAAGGATTCAGGTTATGTCCGATTACCAGGCTTTTCAGGTTGAGTTGAACGGCAATATCGCCCATGTACAGATCAATCGACCTGAAAAGGTCAATGCGATGAATGCTGCGTTCTGGTCCGAAATCATCGATATCTTCCAGTGGATTGATGAAACTGACGCGGTGCGTGTGGTGGTGCTCAGTGGGGCGGGCAAGCATTTTTCGGCCGGCATCGACCTGATGCTGCTGGCGTCGGTGGCCAATGAAATGGGCAAGGATGTGGGGCGCAACGCCCGCATGCTGCGACGAAAAATCCTGCAAATGCAGGCCTCGTTCACTGCCGTCGACCAGTGCCGCAAGCCAGTTCTGGCAGCGGTTCAGGGTTACTGTATTGGCGGGGCGATAGACCTGATTGCCGCCTGCGACATGCGCTACGCCGCTGAAGATGCACAGTTCTCGATCAAGGAAATCGATATGGGCATGGCCGCCGATGTCGGGACACTGCAACGCCTGCCGCGTATCATCGGTGATGGCATGCTCCGCGAGCTGGCCTATACCGGGCGAATGGTCGCGGCAGATGAAGCTCGCGCCATCGGCCTGGTGAACCGGGTCTACAGTGATCAACAGGCGTTGCTTGAGGGCGTTATGGCGATTGCCCAGGAAATCGCCAGTAAATCGCCGATTGCCATTGCTGGCACCAAGCAGATGATCGGCTATATGCGCGATCACCGAGTGGAGGATGGCCTGGAATATGTTGCGACGTGGAATGCTGCGATGCTGCAATCCAGCGATCTGCGCCTGGCAATGACCGCGCATATGACCAAGCAGAAACCCGAATTTCTCGATTGAAGGCTTTGTAACCTGAACAAGGATCACTTGATGACACCGCGTTGGATCACGGCAGTACTGGATACAGACCTGACTGGCGGCTGGGCCGTGGCGCGCGGCCCCGACGGTTTTCTGAATGATGACAATGGCCCGCTGTTCCCTCGCGAATGGCTCAAACGCCAGAACTTGCCGGTACTGGCCGAGCATGGCATCGGCCACCTCGACGGCGAGCCGGTATATTTGCTGGAGCTCAAGGGCGCCGCTCAGGTAGAGGGCTGCCATTGGCAGGGCTTGCGCGCCTTTATGCTGGGCGACGACCACACGCTTTATAAAGTGCTGGGTTATGCCGCGCAAATCGGCACCTGGGCTCGTGAACATCGTTTTTGCGGCAGTTGCGGGCAGGCCATGACGCAGGTGTCAAGGGAGCGGGCGATGTACTGCGCTGCCTGTGACTTGCGCAGTTACCCGCGCATATCGCCGAGCATGATCGTGTTGATTACCCGTGGTGATGAAGTGCTGCTGGCCCGTTCGCCGCGCTTTGTGCCGGGGGTTTACAGCACCCTGGCGGGCTTCGCCGAGCCAGGCGAGTCGGCCGAGGATTGCCTGATTCGTGAAGTGCGCGAAGAAGTGCAGCTGGAGGTCAGGAACATCCAGTATGTGGGCAGCCAGTGCTGGCCGTTCCCGCACTCGATGATGCTGGGGTTTCACGCGGAATATGCCGGGGGCGAGATTGTGCCTCAGGCCGATGAGATAGAAGATGCGCAGTGGTTCAATGTGCATCAATTACCGCCGTTGCCGGCATCGCGCTCGATTGCGCGCTATCTTATCGACCTGTATGTGGCGCGTCGCTTAGGCCATGCCGAACCAGTGCTGCCAGGCTAGGCGCACGGTCAGGCCCAGGACCACGGTAATAAATACCGGACGAATAAACTTGGCGCCGCCGCTGATCGCGCTGCGGGCGCCAAAGTAAGCGCCGATCATCACTGCAAAGCCCATGGTCAGGCCGATTATCCAGTCCACATGCCCGGAAAAGATAAACACCGACAGCGCTGCAATGTTGCTGACGAAGTTCATGCTGCGGGCCACACCGCTGGCCTTCACCAGATCGATGGGGTACATCAGCATGCTGCTGACAGTCCAGAACGCACCGGTGCCCGGGCCGGCCACGCCATCATAGAACCCCAGGCCCAGACCCTGCGGCAATTGCCATTTCTTTTTGATCGGCGCGTCGTTGTCGACAGGTGTTTTTGGGGTGCCGCCAAACAACAGGTAAATCCCGCAACCGAAGACAATCACCGGCAGCATCTTGTTGAGCCATTCTGCGGGCATGTAATGGGCGGCAGTTGCGCCAATCAGGCTGCCGACCAGGGTGCCGAAAATGGCCAGTTTCCACTCGCGGGGATGGAACAGTTTGCGACGGTAGAAGGTAAGGCTCGCCGTGGCTGCGCCGAAGGTCGAACTGAGTTTGTTGGTCCCCAGCACAAGATGTGGCGGCAAGCCTGCGGTGAGCAGGGCAGGGGTGGTGAGCAAGCCGCCACCACCTGCGATGGCATCGATAAAACCGGCAACAAAAGCAACGGCGGCCAGAATGGCGAGGGTGGTCAAATCTACGCTGAGTTCAAAAGGCATGGGATCGACTTAATTCGGCGGGACGTACAGCGCAGGCGCGCGGGAAGGACGTCATCTTACCGATAAGCGAGAACAGCGGCGATAGGGCTTTTGTGATTGCCCGACGGCGCCATGAACGATCATGGGGATCGTTTGGCGCTAAGGTCAGGCAATTGCGTCAGCGGGTGTTCTATTAATAGACGAGAGCGTCGGCATCCATCCGCCGGACGTTGACTGATAGTGCACCGAGCTTGATCAGCCGGGTGCGGGTGACGTTGCGACTCAAGCCCAGCAATTTGGCCGTGTGCACCTGGTTGTGATGGCAAAATTCATAAGCGCTGCGCAGCAGGGCGTCTTCGACGGTTTCATGCAGGGCTCCCGGTTCTTCTTCGAAAAGCTTGCGAAATGCGCGCTGCAACAGATCCCGGGTAGTGTGTTGAACCGGTTGTTGCGTCGGCAAGTCCTGGCGCCTGCTGCGTGACTGTGACAGGCGCAGGTCCTGCACCGTGATGGTCTGGTTGCGGCACAGCAGCAGGCTGTGGTGCACGACGTTTTCCAGCTCGCGAATATTGCCCTGCCAGGGGTGATGCACCAGGACTTGCTCGGCGCACTCGCTCAGGGCCGTTGGCCCGTGGGGCAGGCGTTGGCGATAGGTTTTCAGGAAGTGGCGGGCCAGCGGCAGAATATCTCCAGGTCGCTCGCGCAAGGGCAGCAACGCAAGGCTGACAACATTCAGGCGGTAGTAGAGATCCTCGCGGAAATGTCCGGCATCGATGGCCTGCTCCAGGTTGACGTTGGTGGCAGCCAGCACCCGAACGTTGATCGGGGTGCTTTTGCGCGAACCCAGCCGCACAACCTCTTGTTCTTGCAGGACGCGCAACAGCTTGACCTGGATGGCCAGCGGCAAGTCGCCGATTTCATCCAGAAACAACGTGCCGCCATCGGCCTCTTCAAACCAGCCGGATTTTGCACTCAGGGCGCCCGTGAAAGCACCTTTTTCATGGCCGAACAACTCAGCCTCAACCAGTGACTCGGCAAACGCCCCGCAGTTGACCGCCACGAATGGCTGCTGGTGCCGGTGGCTGAGCTGATGGATATGGCGTGCAACGAGCTCCTTGCCGGTGCCGGTTTCTCCAATGATCAGCACACTGGCATCACTGGGGGCAATTTGTTGCAAGTGCGTCAACAGCGCTTTGGACGCTGGGTCTTCAAATACTTGGGCCGTGGCGCGTATGGACGTGGCCAGTGCCGGGGTGGCAGGTAATGTTAAAAGCTGCATTGACAGCTCCTTTTAACAGGGGCTCTGCCCACAAAAGGAAAGCCGGAGGCAGCTTTATAAAGTTATTTTGTTATTCCGTAAACTAACCTAATTCCATATTTATATATCGATATTGCATATCTGACTTGCATCGCGACGTGTTTTTAGCGCTTTATAAGACACTGCTTTCCAGGCCTCCTTAATTTAGGATTGAGCCTGGGAGGGTTTTCTCTTATTTACCTGTTTTCACCCGGCTCAATCAGTTATTTCTAACGGCCGCATTTTCAAGTGGTCTCATTAATCCTCAATCAGGGACGCCCTGATTCAGGAAAGCGCTCAGTGGATTTGAACAATGAACAAGCGACCTCTTTATTTCGATTACGCGGCCACCACTCCCGTGGACGCTCGTGTCATCCAGGTGATGGTCGAATGCCTGGGCTTTGAAGGCAACTTTGGCAATCCAGCTTCCGGCTCCCACGTCTTTGGTCAGCAAGCCCGGCATTCGGTAGAACTGGCCCGAGAGCAGGTCGCGCAACTGATCAATGCCAGGCCGGAGCAGATCATCTGGACCTCGGGCGCTACCGAGTCCAACAACCTGGCCCTGAAAGGTGTGGCACAGGCCGGTGGCCAGTTGCGCGGGCATATCATCACCAGCCAGATCGAGCACAAAGCGGTGCTGGATACCGCGCGTTTTTTACAGGATGCAGGCTTTGACGTGACCTACCTGGCACCTGATGCCAACGGGCTTGTCAGCGCCGATCAGGTCAGCGCCGCCCTGCGGGCAGATACGCTGCTGGTGTCGCTGATGCTGGTCAACAACGAACTGGGGACGGTGAATGACATCCCGGAGATTGGCCGTCGCGTGCGCGAGCATGGTGCGTTGTTTCACGTAGATGCTGCGCAAGGTGCAGGCAAAGTAGCCATCGACCTGAATGAGTGGGCCGTCGATCTGATGTCGTTTTCGGGGCACAAGATTTATGGCCCCAAAGGTATCGGCGCGTTGTATGTGGGCTCGCGGGCACAGGATCGCTTGCAGGCGCAGATTCACGGTGGTGGGCATGAGTCCGGTTTGCGCTCTGGAACGCTGGCGACGCATCAAATTGCCGGTATGGGCGCAGCTTTTGCATTGGCCAACCAGTCGTTTGCCGAAGAGCTGGAGCATATTCGTGAATTGCGTCAGCGTTTGCTTGTACAACTGGCCGATGTGCCGGGCCTGCAATGCAATGGTTGTCCGACCCAACGTATTCCTCATACCTTGAGCCTGACCTTCAGCGAGGGACACTTTAACAGCGCTGCCTTGAGTAGCGAGTTGGCGTACTCGGCAACGTCGGCATGCAACTCGGCCAGCAATGCGCCTTCCCATGTGCTGCTGGCGCTGGGGCATGATGCACGCCAGGCCGGGCGTACCATCCGCCTGAGCCTTGGCCGCTTCACCCGCGAGCAGGACATCGATGTAGCTGCAAAGGCAATCAAGGCTTGCGTAGCAGCGCCCGCACCTTTTTGGGCGGTTGCCCAACCTTGATGGCTGATCCATCATCAGCGACGAATAATAATTACCAGTGACTGGCAGGAGAATAAATGAGTACTCAGGTGTTGAATTCGGGGTCTGTTGTGGAGCGTTTGAAACGCACCCGGGCAGTGATGAGCCAGCACGGGATCCATGCGCTTCTCGTGCCTTCGGCCGATCCCCATCTTTCGGAGTACTTGCCTGCCTACTGGCAGGGCCGTCAGTGGCTGTCAGGCTTTTACGGTTCAGTGGGCACATTGATTGTCACGCCGACCTTCGCCGGCGTGTGGGCTGACAGCCGTTACTGGGAGCAAGCGGGCAAAGAACTCAGTGGCAGCACCATTGAACTGGTCAAACTGTTGCCCGGGCAGCCGGGTCCTCTGGAGTGGCTGGCTGAACAAACGCCAGAAGGTGCAACGGTTAGCGTTGATGGCGCCGTTCTTGCCCTGGCTTCAGCAAGAACCCTTGAAAGCCGGCTCAAGGATCGCGGTGCAACCTTGCGCACGGATATCGATTTGCTTGGCCTTGTCTGGCAGGATCGGCCAACACTGCCGGTGCAGCCGGTGTATGAGCACTTGCCACCACAAGCGACGGTCAGTCGGGTCGACAAGCTCCAGCAGTTGCGCGAAACACTCAAGCAGCGCAAAGCAGACGCGCATTTCATTGCAACCCTGGATGACATTGCCTGGTTGTTCAACTTGCGTGGCTCGGATGTCTCTTTCAACCCTGTATTCGTGTCGTTTGCATTAATCGAGGAGGCCCGGGCTACCTTGTTTGTCGATCTGCACAAGGTCAGTGCCGAACTGCGTGGCACCCTGGCCCGCGAAGGCATAGAGCTGTGCGACTACACCGGGATCAATGCGGCGCTGGCGTCCTTGCCGGCCACTACCCGGTTGCTGGTAGACCCTGTCCGCGTGACCTGTGGGCTGATCGGCCACCTGAAGCCTGAAGTGAAGCTGGTTGAGGGTTTGAACCCTACGACCCTGTCCAAGTCGCAAAAGAGTCTTGATGACGCCGTTCATATTCGCCAGGCCATGGAGCAGGATGGTGCTGCACTGTGTGAGTTTTTTGCCTGGCTGGAAACGGCTTTTGGGCGTGAGCGCATTACCGAACTGACGATTGATGAACAGCTGACCGCGGCCCGTGCCCGTCGTCCCGGGTTTGTATCACTGAGTTTCAACACCATTGCTGCGTTTAATGCCAATGGCGCAATGCCCCATTACCATGCCACCGAACAAGAACATGCAGTCATTGAAGGTGACGGCTTGCTGTTGATTGACTCGGGCGGGCAGTACCTGGGGGGCACGACCGATATCACGCGCATGGTTCCCGTCGGTACGCCGACCGATGAGCAAAAACGTGACTGCACCCGTGTACTAAAAGGCGTGATCGCTTTGTCTCGTGCTCGCTTTCCAAAGGGCATCCTCTCGCCTTTGCTGGACTCGATTGCCAGGGCACCGATCTGGGCTGAAAACGTCGATTATGGGCACGGCACTGGGCATGGCGTCGGTTACTTCCTGAACGTGCACGAAGGGCCACAGGTTATCGCCTATCAGGCTGCACCGGCGCCGCACACGGCAATGCAGCCGGGGATGATTACCTCGATCGAGCCGGGGACATACCGTCCGGGTCGTTGGGGGGTGCGCATCGAAAACCTGGTGTTGAACCGGGAAGCGGGTGATTCGGAGTTTGGAGTGTTTCTGAAGTTTGAAACCCTGACGCTATGTCCGATTGACACTCGCTGTCTGGAACCATCATTGCTGACGCGTGAGGAGGTCGAGTGGCTTGATGGCTACCACGCCCAGGTTCTCGAGCGTTTGAGTCCGCTGCTTGCAGGCGCCGCTCTGGAGTGGTTGCAGGTTCGTACGGCACCCGTCGCGATCAAGCGCTGATCTTGATGCCATGCTGCCGGTCGGGTCGACAGCATGGCAACAGGTGTTACTACCTGCAGATGACAATCATGCTGCGACTGGTATAACCCGCGGGGTTAAGGCCGAACGGGTAGTCCCCTGGCTCTTCGGCCGCATCACCCGATTTGGCAATCACCCGGTATCCCTTGGTTCCGCAAGACTTGTCGGCTTCGGCATAGCATTTGTTCCACGAGGAGGACAATCCCGAACAATTGATATGCAGGCCTCGCTTGCCATGCTTGACGGAGGTTTCGGAGGTTGCAGCGCAGCCGGTTAAAGCAAGTACGGCTAAAGCTACCAAAATACGTTTCATTCCTGTCCTTAAGCGTTTGCATCGGGTTTACGGGATACGCATGTGTGAGGCTGCCTGTCCGTGGCCCCTGTAGATGTCCGTATCCTGAATCGGCCTGATGAATCTGGAGTGACAAACATCCCTTAAATGAGAGTCAATTACAATAACTGTGTCAACTGGCGCCTTTTTTGTCAGTAGCAACAGGTGTGGAATGGTTGCGCATGGTTAAAGTCGCCCCGATCGAAGCCATGATGATGCAGGAAATGGCCATCCATTGCGTAAATGACAAGATCTCATTCAGAAACAACAGGCCCGACAGTGCTCCGAAGGCGGGTTCTATGCTCATCAGTGTGCCAAATGTTCGAGTTGGCATGCGTGTCAGGGCAATCATCTCAAGTGTGTAGGGCAGAGCTGTGGACATAAGGGCTACGCCAATGGCTATGGGAATCAGGCCTGGAGTCAATAATGCGGCGCCAGCGTGGTACACACCTATAGGTGCGAAAAAAAGTGCTGCAATAATTACGCCTAAAGCAGCGGTCTGCACGCCATTATCCGCTCCGGCCCGTTGCCCATAAAGAATGTACAGTGCCCAGCAGACCCCGGCGCTCAACGCGTAACCCGCGCCGACAGGGTCGATTCCTTGCGTGCTTTCACCAAAGGGTATGAGTAGCAGCAGTCCGGTGATTGCCAGACCTATCCATATGAAGTCGATCGGCCGGCGGGAGGTGTAAATAGCCACGGCCAAAGGTCCCGTGAACTCAAGGGCCACAGCAATACCCAGCGGAACGCTGCGCAATGACATATAGAAGAGGAAATTCATCCCCCCCAGCGCTATCCCGTAAACAATCACGGTTTTTAAGGATTTTGCGCTGAGCCTGGCTCTCCAGGGGCGCAGTATCAGAAACATGATAATGCTGGCGAATGCCAGGCGCAGACTGGTTGTTCCTTGGGCGCCAATGATGGGGAACATGCTTTTAGCCAGCGATGCACCCGATTGGATCGAAGCCATGGCAATAAGCAGCAAGCCAACAGGGAAAAGCGTCGCCATCAGGTTGCGGGGGAGCTTTGTCATTACGGAGTGTGCCTGGGTTTGAGGGGCTTTAAGGCAGGCATGATGCTTAACTGATTGAGAATGTGCAATATAGTGCGCAACTTCTGGCGTTTTTCACGCTATAGGCGCTTACAGATCAATAGTTTCGATTAATGCTTGACTCGAAATTGTAACTGTCTATAATTCGCCCCACTTCCGGCGCAGTCGAAACGGAAAACTCCTTGAGTTTCAATGAGTTGGAT
>NZ_WIWL01000191.1:0-36207 GCF_009600105.1 Pseudomonas sp. FSL R10-0056 | reverse complement strand
GCCTGGATTTTGAATTCTTCGGGATATCGCTGGTTGCTCATGGCACCTCCTAATGGGCCTCATTTTAAGGCTTGGAGATGTCTACGAAACTAGGGGCGATTCACGGAGCATTTTTCGTTATGGCCTATATACAAGGAGAGTCCCGCAGCCAGACCAGCCTGTTCCCGGTCGCTTTGGAGGAATTGATCCCTGAAGATCACCTCGTACGGGGCATCGACCTATATGCCGCCAAGCTGGATCTGGGCCTGATCGGCTTCGAAAAAGCCCAGCCGAAGGCCGCTGGACGCCCAGCCTATGACCCCGCCGATCACCTGAAACTCTACCTCTATGGTTATTTTCAGCGCATCCGTTCATCGCGGCGCCTGGAAGCCGAGTGCCAGCGCAACATCGAAGTGATGTGGCTGATCAACTGGCTTAAACCTGACTTAAAGGCCATCGCCGACTTCCGCAAGAACAACAAAGCTGCATTCGTCACGAAATGCCGGGCTTTTGTGCAGTTCTGCCGAACTGCCGGTTTGGTTGCCGGTGACCTGGTTGCGATCGACGGCAGTAAGTTTCAGGCAATCGCGTCCCCGGGCGTCATTTGAATCTGACTCAAGCGTCAGGACGAGAAGCTAGATAAGCGGATCGCCCAATATCTGGCTGATCTGGATGCCGCTGACGAGTCTGAGGGCGAGCAAGTTGTAGATCGCACTGCGATCAAAGCGGCCCTGGCGAGGCTTGTGGCAAGCAGCAAGCCAACCGCACTTGCCAGGCCTTGATGAAATCGATGGGGCTGGAGCAATTCAACACGCACGAAAGCGATGCCCGAATGATGCGTACCCCAAAAGGAGCGCGTGTCGCCTATAACGTGCAGGCCGCTGTCGATGCAGAATACTGCCCCATCTTGCATCACGAAGTGACGCAAGATGGTGATGACCGCAAGCGGCTTGAACCCTTTCCTAAAGCTACCAAGGCTGAACTGGGGCAGGAAGCGCTGACAGTGACAGCCGACATGGGTTACTCGAATGGCCAGCAGTTCCAAGTATGTGAGGAAGCCTCCATTACCGCGTACGTGCCGCCAAACCGAACCTCGAACCCAGGCGGAGAGACATTATTCGAGCGCAAGGACTTTACCTACGAGGCTGAACAGGATCGGTACGATGTGTTTGCTCTTGTTTAGGTAGCGCGTCTTGCTGACCATGTAACGCCAATCGGCGCTGATCAGAGCGACATCCTCCCAGCGCATTTTCACCAGTTCGCCTGGGCTAGCAGCATCACCCGCAGGCGCATTGCGGTGGTCACGGTGCTCACGTCGCGTTCATCCAGACGCAACAAGAACTGCCCCAAATCAGCCGGTCGTTCGATCGCGGGATTGCTGGTGACCACGTAGCGGATTTTGAGATCCTCGGTGTTGCTCAGCGCCACGTTGCGCTCCACCCAGCTCCTGCCCTCAGCGAGGCCGAGTACTGCGCGAATGATGGTGCGAACCCGCTTGGCCATGGCCATCGTTCGAGCACGGCGCAGCGTGCTGATGATCGAAGTGATGTGTTCAAGTCTGATTTCGGTGACAGGTTTTTCGCCTATGACCGGTAAGATGTGGTTGCGCAGTGCACCGCGAAATCCTGCAATGGATTTGTTGACCAAATCCGGAAATTTGAAGTTCATCCACTCTTCGGCCACGTAGGCGAACGTACGCGTCTCGTTGAGCAATTGCGCCTCGATCTTGGCTTTTTTGGCTTTGAATCGGTCGATGTAATTGGTCGCACTATTGCGCGCTGTCCGAGCGAGCTCACGGGCTTCCTTCAAGCCCACATACGGCTACCTGCCGATCACGAACACGTTTTCCTTACCGCGAAGGCGGTAGCTCAGTCGCCAATCCCGGGAGGGTGATCTGCCAGGCTTGAGCGACGCACGCACCTAGAGATAGAGACCCGGTACGTCGCCATCGGCGTACTTGCCTGATATGGTCAGCGAATGTATGAAGGCGTCACTGAGCTTTGGACGGAAAGCAGGCGGTTTTTCGGGCGTCATGGTGTGGTAGCGCAGGCTGGAGCCGCCGCGCTGGCGCGCATCGGCCAGGCCCATGGCCCAGCTCTCGTCGCACATGAAGAACAGTGCGCCGAGGACCTTTTTCAGCGGCAGGTGGCGCAGGTAAGGTGCCAGCGTCGCGCCCATCAGCAGGTGGCGGCTGTTGACCAGCAGGGTCATGGCGACGATCACCAGCACCGCTGGCGGCGAGGTCCACAGCTCGATGGCGGCGAACTCCGAGCCACCGCCGAAGTTGAGCCCGGTCATCAGCGCGACCGCGCCAGCGTTCAGGTCATGCTGGGACGCCTGAGCGCCCAGTACCAGGGCAAAGGGAATGAAACCCAGCAGCACCGGCAGGGCGGCCACGGCACCGCGGCGCAGTTCGCCGGGCGGCGAAAGGGTGGGGGGATTGTTCAGTACGGGTTCAAGGGCAGTCATGGTCACCTCCAGTGGAAGCGAATTATTCCAAGGGTTGGCTGGAATAGGCTTGCGTAGTTGCTAATGAGAACCCATGATTTGGCATCTGCTGCCAATATTTTCCGACCCGGAGCTCTCCATGTCCATCAAGCTCGACGCCATCGACCGCCGTATCCTGCGGGCACTGCAACGGGACGGCCGTTTGCAGAACCAGGAGCTGGCCAAGCAGGTGGGACTGTCGCCGTCCCCCTGCCTGCGGCGGGTGCGGTTGCTGGAGGAGGCGGGGGTGATCGAGCGTTATGTCGCTCTGGTCGACCCAGCCAAGGTGGCGCTGGGTCTGACCCTGTTCGTGCGCGTGTGGCTCAAGCGCCAGGACCAGGACACCACCGATGAATTCGTCGAGGCCGTGCGCCTGCTGCCCGAAGTGGTGGAGTGCCATGTGATGGCCGGTGACTGTGATTTGCTGTTGAGGGTGGTGGCGGCGGACCTGGAAGCCTACCGGCGTTTCCAGATCGCCCACCTGACCAGCCTGAGCGTGGTGCAGAACGTTAAGACCGAAGTTCCGATGGAGAAAATCAAGCTGACGACTGAGCTACCCGTATGAATGGCTGTTAGGCGCACTTGTCGTGCTGACGAACTTTGTCGGCACAATTGTTCATTTCTCGCGTCAGTTGGATTCGCACAACGACCGCTGAAACTCATCTATCAGACCATCTCTACTCCGTTGGGCCATCATGGGCTGCATTCCCCCGTAATTGCTCAAGATAGTCAGCCCATAATTATCGCGGCCTCTCGTCGTTGACTCAAAAGCTGGACGCGGGCTTATCGGCGCCGAGGGCACCTGGCATCCGATGTGACAGCGAGAGTTCCAGGACATCGATGCTCAGGTGCTTGTGGGCAATGGTTCAGTAGGTGGCACGAAAGCCGTGGGCCGTGATGTTGTATCCCGGCCAGATGCGTTGGAGGGCCCTGAGCATCGAGGTCGGATTGTTTGGGCGCCCTGGGTACACTGGTGATAGGATCTGTACTTTCCCGACAACTATTCTGCTATTGCATGTTTGGAATTTTTTCGGAGCCGATCGAGGTAGTCCGCCCAATGCTGCGCCGCTTCTCGTCGCTGCGGCAGCAACTGCGCGCGCGCATACACTGCGCCCAGAGCGCCTGGCATACGGTGGGAAAGTGACAACTCCAGCACAATCGGATCGATGCCCAAATGCTCGTGAGCGATAGTACGGTAGGTGGCGCGGAAACCGTGCGCAGTGATGCGGTATTCCGGCCAGATCCGCTGGTAGGCCTTGGCCAGGGATGTGGCGTCAACTGGATAGCCTGGGTAGACCGGCGATACAAAGACCCAGCCATTCCGCGCTTCATCCACCACCCGCCGTTCATGTAGTTCACGCAACAGCACAAGGGCTTGCTCCGGCAGTGGCACGATGTGTTTGCTCTTATCCAGATGGCGGGTTTTCCCTACTACATAGCGCCAGTCGGCGCTGACCAGGTCGACGTCTTCCCAACGCATTTTTACCAGCTCGCCGGGGCGAACCGGCAGCATGACCAGCAAGCGCATCGCAGTGCTCACGCTGCTCGGGCTGAGCTCATCCAGACGAAGCAAAAGGTGACCCAAATCGGCTGGTCGTTCGATCGCTGGATTACTGGTCACCACATGGCGAACCTTGAGCTCTTCGGTGTTGCTCAGGGCCACGTTACGTTCCACCCAGCCACGACCCTCAGCGAAACCGAGCACGGCACGGATGATGGTACGCACGCGCTTGGCCATGGCCAGTGTGCGTGCTCGGCGCAGGCTAGCGATGATCTCGATGATGTGGTCCAGTTTGATCTCGCTGACGGGAATGCTGCCGATGGTGGGCAGGATGTGATTGTTCAAAGCGCCGCGAAAGCCCGCGAGGGATTTGCTCACGAGGTCGTGCGATTTGAAGGCCAGCCACTGTTCGGCGACGTATCTGAATGTGCGTTCCTCATTAAGTAGCTGATCGGCGATTTTCTTGCGTTTGGCCTTCAGCGGGGCGACGTGATGAGCTACGTTCTGGCGCGCGGCTCGGGCCAAGTCGCGCGCGTCTTTCAAGCCAATGTCGGGATACCGACCAATCGCGTACACATTTTCCTTGCCGTTCAGCCGATACCTCATCCGCCAGTATTTTGCGGCAGGCTTGTTCGACTTCTGCGAGGCCTGAACATGTAAGTAAAGACCGGGTACCTCGCCGTCGGCGTACTTGCCGGGTTCAGCAATGGCACGCAAGTAGGCGTCGCTGAGTTTACGCCGCAATGCAGGCGTAGGGAGGGAGGTCGTCATATGCGGGTACTTTTTTTCGAAACGGAAAAAGTACCCCAAAATATACCCGCAGGTGCAATGGAAATGAGCGGAATACGACGGACGGCCTTGGACGTAAAATCTTATTAAGACACTGATTTTATTGGTGTTTGTGGATCTAGATGGAAGTCAGTCACAAGCTATCGGGATCCCCGAAAAACATCTGAATCCTTGATCGCAACCAGCGCTCCCCGGGATCGTTGTCCTGGGCGCCGCGCCAGGCCATATGCAACTCGAAGCTTTGCGTGTTCAGCGGCGGATCTTCGGCACGTACGCCCCCCGCTGCGGTAAGGGCCTCAGCCGTATAGTCGGGCACGGTGGCGATGATATCGGTCCCTGCCAGCAGGGTGCTCAGGCCATTGAACTGCGGTACGGCGAGCACCACATGACGTTTGCGGCCCATTTTTTCCAGTTCGGTATCGATAAACCCGCTCAGGTCACCGGCGAACGACACCAGTGCGTGGGGGCGTTCGCAGAAGTCGTCCAGGCTCAGGGGGCCGGGCATGGTGTCGGCACGTAACAGTTTGGGACGGCTACGGCGCAGTACTTTGCGCTTGGCGTTGGCAGGCAGGTCGCTGGTGTAGCTGACGCCCACCGAAATCTCGCCCGAGGCCAGCAGTGGCGGCATCAGTATGTAGTTGACGCGGCGGACAACCAGGACGATACCCGGTGCTTCTGCACGCAAGCGCTTGAGCAGCAGCGGCAGCAGGGCGAATTCGACATCGTCCGACAAGCCGATACGAAACACTGAGGTGCTGGTCGCCGGGTTGAACTCTGAAGCGCGGCTCACCGCCGTGGAAATCGAGTCAAGGGCAGGCGAGAGCAGGGCAAAGATCTCGATCGCCCGGGCAGTCGGCTCCATGCTGCGCCCGGTACGGACAAAAAGCGGATCGTCGAACAGATTGCGCAAGCGTGACAGCGCCGCACTGATGGCCGGCTGGCCCAGAAACAGCTTCTCGGCTGCACGGGTCACACTGCGTTCATGCATCAGGGTTTCAAAGACGATCAGCAGATTCAGATCGACGCGACGCAAGTCGTTACGGTTCATCGGGCAGGCTTCGCAGTCGGTTCAACAGGTAGTGAGGTAACGGATCTTACTGGCAAAACTGTTTTTTCGTCACTCGGTAGATTTTCTTTCTTGCTTGACTGTAGGAGGTTTAACTCCTGTTTATGGTGGTTTCCCCGGTTTTTCAGGGCTTCTGCTCGCTGTAAACCTGTCGGCGGATCAATGCCAGGCATGTCGACTATTAATGCTGTCTGTTAGTCTTGCGCACAAAGCCCGGATAAAGTCCCGTGGTATTAGCGATTAATTAGGCGAGGTTGGTAATGTCGCGCACGATCCGTTTTCACAAGTTTGGTCCGGCCGAGGTGCTCAAGTGCGAAGAGCACGAAGTCGCCGCGCCTGCTCCCGGCGAAGTGCAGGTCCGTGTTCAAGCCATTGGCATCAGCTGGTATGACGTGCTCTGGCGGCAGAACCTGGCCCCCAGCCACGCCCGTTTGCCTGCGGGTATCGGCCATGAAATGGCAGGTATCGTCACCGCCGTCGGTGCCGGGGTTGATGATCTGGCGATTGGTGACAAGGTCGCCAGCTTTCCGGGCCAGAGCGCCAATGACTACCCGACCTATGGCGAGCTGATTTTGATGCCACGCTCCACGCTGACCCGCTACCCGGACGTATTGTCTGCGGTAGAGGCCAGCGTACATTACACACCGCTGTTGATCGCCTATTTCGCATATGTCGATCTGGCCCAGGTCAAGCCCGGGCAGACCGTACTGATCACCGATGCCAGCCATTGCGCCGGTCCTTCGTTCGTGCAGTTGGGCAAGGCGATGGGCCTGAAGGTGATTGCTGCGACCAAGGACGCCAGTGAGCGCGAGTGCCTGCTGGCACTGGGTGCCGACAAGGTGATTGTCACCGAAGAGCAGGACTTGCTGATGCAGATCAACAAGATCACCGACAACAAGGGCGTGGATGTGGTGCTCGATGGTCTGGGTGGCCCGCAAATGTCAGTGCTGGGTGATGTCCTGGCGCCTCGTGGCAGCCTTGTTCTGTATGGTTTGCAAGGCGGTAACCAGACAGGGTTTCCGGGCTGTGCGTGCTTTCAGAAGAACATCAAGTTCTTCGTGCACTGCATCGGTAACTTCACTGGCAAGCCCGAGCTGGGTATCGCACAGGACGAAGAGGCGATGAAACGTGCCTTGCGTGATATCAACCAGCTAACTGCTGACCGGGTGCTCACACCGCTGGAGATCAAGGTGTTTCCTTTTGAGGACTTTGTAGAAGCCCATCGTTATATGGATGGTTGTCCGTGCCGGGGGCGAGTTGCTTTGCAAGTGTCAGCGACCTGAAGCCTGACAAGGCTGCGCAAAACTTCCCGTCTCATAAACGCGGCCCTGAACATAGTGTTCAGGGCCGCATTTTTTTGTGTCTGGCCCCAGCGGACTTTTGGATTGCTTTATCCAGAAAGAAAGTGCGACTGAAGAACATGTCATAAGAGTGCAGCATAATAAAGTATGTATTCTATTGAGTGGTTTTTGTAGGTTTGTTCCTGTGCGTATGTGCGTCTCGTCTCTTCCGGGTCCAAGAGTTGCAGTAAATCTGGGCGCGTCTAATTGGGCGTGCTGATAATAAGAAGCTCGATCCGGAGGATAATCCATGAACAACTTTCATGAACAGGCCATGGGCTTTGTGTATCAACAAGTTCTGCATCGGCTTCTGGGGTGTTTCAGTCGTCCCGAGCGCATTGCATTGCAGTTGTTGATTCAACGTTTATTAGTGGCGGCCGGTGGCGTGGAGCGCATAGGGAATTACCGGGTAATGGTGGTTCATGAGGGCGGCAAGGAGTGTGCCTATACATTGGCTTTTTTACGCGCCGCACAACTGAGTATTGCCGGGCGCTCGCCAGAGACGTTCAAGTTGCGCATTGCGATACTGCGCCAGCCACGCATGACCGCCAATGTGATGGAGCGAATTCAGACCCAGTGCAACGAGTTGTTTATCTATGAAGATATGCGTGTCGAGTTATTGATTGTCGATGAGCAGAGTACAACCAGGCTGCATAAACAGACGGTTTTCGAGAGCCTGCCTTCGGTGATGAATCGTACTCAGGTGCTGATGTCAGGACACCTGACCCAAGGCGACGCCAGAGCGACATTCTTTTATTCCGACCTGCTGGCCCGGGCCAAGCTGTACCGTCAGGCATGCAGATGGGGCGCCAGGGTGGACGCCCTGATTGACCGGCGCCCGCCCAGCCATCTGGGGCAATACGTGACGTGGATCCAGCAGGTTGCAGAGCAGCACGGGCATGCACCGCCGGGTGATGACCATGAAAGTTTTGAAAACGCAGTCAAGTTGTGCAGCAAGCTGGATGATGACTATAAAGAGTTCTTGAAATTGCCTCCCGCGTATCGGGGTGAGTTTTCTGCAATCAGTGGCGGCAGCAATGATATTGACGTGATCAATATTTTTGATTGTTTATGCCACGAAGCGGACGTGTTGAGTTCTCAGGTACTGATGTTTGTGGAGGGACCATGGAATATAAAAATGCTGGACATTGAGGAGCCGCAAGCGGCGGTCGTGTTAGTGGCTGCCCACCTCCAGGGTTTGCGTGGCACTTACCAGTACGGGGTGGAATACAGTGTCGGTGCGGATGCTTACTTGCGCCGTGCATCGCTGGAAAATCAGTGCAATGAACGGTTTAAAGGTCAATTGATAAAGAGGCTCGGCGCTTCGTTCAATACACCGAAACGAATTAGAAAGTTGCACGGTGTCGCCACTCAGTACCTGGGTGAACTGCACGGTGTCAATAATGAACAGTTGGGCTGCTTTATATGTTCGCCTTTTGTTAATAAAGCCGATGACCTGGAGTCCTTTCTACAAAACTGCTACCCCGAAAAATTGCAATACATCCACGAGTTTCGACGGGTACTGATGGACCCGGACAGCTCTTCGCAGGTCGATATCGCCTGGCTGGAGTCTGTAAGCGGACTGCCCCTTGCATCGTTGCAAGCGCTTTATCACATGGAAAAAACAGACGTGAGAACAAGCAACACCCTGATTGCCACATTGTGCGCTCACGACCCAAGCAAAAAACCCTGGCACCCAGTACTTGCGGGCTAAGGCAGGTGGTTTGGGGGCGGGTGAGTACCACCCCGGCCTGCTGGCGGGGACCCGGCGAACGCACCGCTCATCCAATAGCATTTGCCAGAGCCCCGGGCAAACTGATATCTGTACGCATATCCAGTATTCATGCTCAGTGGTTAGTTCTGCCTGTGATTTCCAATCCCCTCGAAGACCCGTTTTACTACCTGAAAAACTTCCGGCATGTGCTTGACTGGATCGCTGCCCGTTATGAAGACGTGCTGACTGTCGACGAGCAACGGTTTATCGCAGGTTTTGCCCAATTACCCGGCTCCTCGCAAGCGCTGTGGGTGCGCATGATCATGCGCAAGGGCGATCACTTCCGGGCCGGCAGGCTCAATTACCCGGAAATCGGTGATACCGCGCTGGCGGCGGCCCCCTTGCTGGCCCTTGGCTGGCTGGATAATCAGGCGCCCTTGGCCTTGGCCGACGTGTTTGACGTACTGCAAAAAGCGGAAATCCTGGCCTGTTTCAGTGCCCGTATCACGCAACCCAAGGGTAAAAAAACGGACTGGTTCGAGCAACTGGCTGCCGACTTTACCCAGCGCCAACCCCTTTCCCAATGGCATCCCGGCCTTACCGAGCCGCTTTACACCCTCAACCACCGAGCGCTGTGTGACCGCCTGCGGCTGATGTTTTTTGGCAACCTGGGGCAGAGCTGGTCCGATCTGGTACTGGCCGACCTCGGCCTGTTTACCTATGAGAAGGTCGATTTCAGCCACGAGTCCCGTGCTCTGGGGTGCCGGGCCGATATAGAGGGCTATTTGCAGCTCCATGCCTGTCGCGAGCAATTTGAGCTCAGTGGCGATGCCGCTGCCGTGCTGCAACAGGTGCTCGACTACCAGGCAGGCAACCGCTGGCTGCAACGGCGCCGCGGGCGCTTGTTGTTTCAGCTGGGTCAGCATCTGGAGCGGGCAGGGGATCTGACGCGGGCACTGGAGGTCTATCAGCACAGCCTGCACCCCGAGGCACGCCAGCGCAGCATTCGCGTGCTCGAACGTCAGGCGCACTATGCACCGGCATTGCAGCTGGCCGAAGACGCGCAACAGGCCCCACTGACTGATGCCGAGCTTCAGCATCTGCGACGAATCATCCCGCGCTTGCGCCGCAAGCTGGGCTTGGCGCCATTGCCCGTGGCCCAGGCAATGGCGCCCGACCGGCTCGACCTGAGCCTGCCACGGGACGAAGCGGCCAGTGTCGAGCTAATGGCTGCCGCGCACTTGCACAGCGCTGCAGCGCCTGTGCATTACGTGGAAAACACCCTGGTTAACGGGCTCTTCGGTCTGCTGTGTTGGCCGGCGATTTTCGCACCCTTGCCGGGCGCCTTTTTTCACCCGTATCAGAGTGGTCCGGCAGACATGCTGGAAGATGATTTCTATCAGCAGCGTGCCGACAGGTTCGAGGCTTGCCTGGCGCAGCTCGATGATGGCCGTTACCTGACCACTATCCGCGACACCTATGCTGCCAAATTTGGCGTGCAGTCTAACTTCGTGGCCTGGAATCACCTGAATCAGAACCTGCTGGAAGAGGCATTACGGTGTTTGCCCCCTGCGCACTTGAAACTTTGGTTTCGGCGTCTGTTGCTGGATATCAGGGCCAATCGCAGCGGTATGCCCGACCTGATCCAGTTTTTTTCGGCGCAACACACCTATCGCATGATTGAGGTCAAAGACCCGGGTGACCGTCTGCAGGACAACCAACTGCGCTGGCTGGCCTTTTGTGAAGAGCACGGGATGCCGGTGACCGTGTGTTATGTGCAATGGCAGGAGCTGCAAGGGTGAATTATCGCGTTGCAGTGCGTGCCTTGTGTGAATTCACCGCCAAGACTGGCGATCTGGACTTGCGATTTACCCCTTCGCCCACGGCGCAACAGGGCATAGCCGGGCATCGCACGGTTGCCTCGCGGCGCAGCCCGGAGTATCAGGCGGAGCTGAGCCTGGAAGGACAGTTCGGCGCCTTGAGCGTTCGCGGTCGTGCAGACGGTTATGACCCCGCGGCCAATGTCCTGGAAGAAGTGAAAACCTTTCGCGGCGAATTCACTGCAATACCGGCCAACCACCGTCAACTGCATTGGGCTCAGGCCCGGGTCTATGGCTGGTTATTGTGCCAGAGCCTGCAGTTGCCACAGGTTGACCTGGCGCTGGTGTATTTTGACATTATCAGTGAAAAGGAAACCCGCCTGCAGGAAACCTGGTCAGCATCGGACCTGCAGCAATTTTTCGAGCTGCAATGCGGGCTGTTCCTGGCCTGGGCCGAGCAGGAAATGGCCCATCGTGCAGCCAGGAATGCTGCCGCCCGTGCCCTGGCCTTTCCCCATGAGCAGTTTCGAACCGGGCAGCGGGCTTTGGCAGAAGCGGTATACAAGACCGTCAGCACCGGGCGCTGCCTGATGGCCCAGGCACCTACCGGGATCGGCAAAACCATCGGTACCCTGTTTCCGTTGCTCAAGGCCATGCCCGGCCAGCAGCTCGACAAGCTGCTGTTTCTGACGGCCAAGACGCCGGGGCGCAAACTCGCCCTCGATGCGATTCAGGTGCTTTTTCCCAAGGGGCAGGACGCTCCGTTACGGGTGCTGGAGCTGGTGGCGCGAGACAAGGCCTGTGAATACCCGCAAAACGCCTGCAATGGTGACTCTTGCCCTCTGGCCAGAGGCTTCTACGATCGTTTACCCGCTGCGCGAAGGGCTGCGATTGGCCAAACCCCCCTCGATCAGAAGAGCCTGCGCAATGTCGCGTTGGAGCACGAGGTCTGTCCTTATTACCTGAGTCAGGAGATGGCGCGCTGGGCTGATCTGGTGATTGCCGATTACAACTATTACTTCGACTTCAGTGCCTTGCTTTATGGTCTGGCCCAGGCCAACCAATGGCGGGTCGGGACCCTGGTGGATGAAGCCCATAACCTGGTCGAGCGGGCGCGCGGGATGTACAGCGCAAGCCTCGATCAGCAGACCCTCAACAGCGTACGGCACACGGCTCCGGCACCGCTGGACAAACCCTTCATACGCCTTGACCGCGAATGGAGTGCCCTGCACAAGGCGCAGGCGGGCCCCTATCAGGCATACCCGCAACTGCCAGCCAAATGGCTGAATGCCTTGTCTTCCTGCATCACCGCCATAGGCGATTACCTCAACGATCACCCCCATGGGCTGGCGGGAAACCTGCAGGCGTTCTACTTCGAAGCCTTGCAGTTCAATCGGGTGGCGGAGTTGTTCGATGACAATTTCCTGTTCGACGTTAGCCTGGTTGAAGGCGGCAAGCGCCGCCTCTCGCAACTCAATCTGCGCAACATTGTGCCTGCCGGTTTTATCGGCCCGCGTCTGGCGAGTGCTCACAGCAATGTGCTGTTTTCTGCCACCCTCAGCCCGCAAACCTATTACGCCAATCTGTTGGGCTTGCCGGAGGATGCGCTATGGATGGATGTCGAATCGCCATTTGGCGCCGAGCAACTGGACGTGCAGGTGGTGAGCCGCATATCCACCCGTTTTGTCCATCGTCAGGCTTCGCTGGAGCCGATTGTGGAGCTGATTGCCAGGCAGTTCGGCCAGCGTCCGGGCAACTATCTGGCGTTTTTCAGCAGTTTTGATTATATGCAACAGGTTGCCGAACTACTGGCCGAGCGCCATCCGTCGATATCACGATGGCTGCAGGCACGACGAATGGACGAAGCAGCACGTCAGGACTTTCTCGACCAGTTCACCCTGACCAGTCAGGGCGTTGGTTTTGCCGTGCTGGGCGGGGCATTCGGTGAAGGCATTGATTTGCCTGGCGCGCGGCTGATTGGTGCTTTTGTCGCCACCCTCGGTCTGGCCCAGTTGAATCCGGTCAATGAACAGATCAAACAGCGCATGGCGGCACGGTTTGGCGCCGGTTATGACTACACCTACCTTTATCCGGGTGTGCAGAAAGTGGTGCAGGCCGCCGGCCGGGTAATTCGCACCCAGAACGATCAGGGGACGCTGTTTCTGATTGATGACCGTTTTGCCGAGCCGAAGGTGCAGCAACTGCTGCCGCGCTGGTGGCGACTGCAGTGAACGAAATCTCGAGTACCCCAAACCCTGTCTTCGAGGGTGCCGTCAGAGGGCAGGGGGCTGTTCAGTCGCGGTAAAAGACTTGCACCAAGTGATAGCCGAACTTGCTCTTGACCGGGCCATGCACCACCCGCAGCGGTTTTTTGAAGATGATCTGGTCAATGATGCCAACCATCTGCCCGGGCCTCACTTCGCCCAGATCGCCGCCGCGTTTGCCTGACGGGCAGGTGGAGAATTTTTTCGCCAGCACATCGAAGGCTTCGCCTTTGGCGATGCGTTGTTTGAGCGATTCGGCCTCTTCGGCTGTTTTCACCAAAATATGGCGGGCTTGAGCTTTCATGTGATCTGTACCTTGGAACAGTGGGGCATAGTGCGCGGGCGCGGATTATGCCTGAGTTTTCGCCTCCGGGTGATGATGGCGCGGCAGGTACAAGCACACACGGGTGCCGCATCCGCTCAGGCTGTTGATGCTGACATGCCCGCCGGACTGCTGGGCAAAGCCGTAAATCATCGATAGCCCAAGCCCGGTTCCCTGGCCCACGGGCTTGGTGGTGAAAAACGGGTCAAAGGCCCTGGCGAGGACCCGCGGGCTCATACCGGTGCCGTTGTCACTGACCTCGAGCATGACGTAATCCCCGGAGCTGACTGATTCCAGAGTGCCGAGATCGCTGGCATTGAGGTAATGATTGGCGGTTTTGACCACCAGGGTGCCACCGTCGGGCATCGCATCCCGGGCATTGATCATCAGATTGAGCAGGGCACTTTCGAGCTGGCCGCTGTCAGTATTGACCGGCCAGATGTTTTGCCCCAGTTCCAGGATCAGGTCGATATTCGCGCCTTTGCTGCTGCTGAACAATTCCTGCAGTGATTTCACCAGCTGATTGGGGTCCAGCGGCTTGCGATCCAGCGACTGGCGACGGGAGAACGTCAGCAAGCGGTTGGTCAGCGCGGCGGCGCGCTGCGCTGAGTTGACGGCGGCATCGGCAAAACGCTCGACCTCGTCAATACGGCCTGCCGCGATGTAGCGTTTCATCAGGTCCAGGCTGGCGATAATGCCAGTGAGCATATTGTTGAAATCATGGGCGATGCCGCCCGTCAATTGCCCTACCGCCTCCATTTTTTGCCCGTGGCGCAGGGCTTCCTCAGCACGGGCCCGCTCCTGTATCTCGAGCTGCAATTGCATATTGGCCTCGGCCAATGCCCGGGTACGCTCGGCCACACGCTCCTCAAGGGTTTCGTTAAGCTCAAGCAAAGCTTGTTCGGTGGCGCTGGCCTGCAAGCGTTGGTGGCGCCTTGAACTCTTGATTGGCATGGTAGGTCCTGAATTTGAATCTGTAAGTCGGTCTGTTTAAGGCCGCATACCGGTACAAGGCTGTCAGCCTTGCTGCAAAGCCCGGTCTTGACCGTGCGACTAAGGTCGAATGAGGCTCCAGCTTAGCCTTTCGTACAATTGCGCCCCTTTTTTTGATTGAGGACGCTCACTTTGTATCCGAGCGTGTCTTCGGTCGTTTTCACCCTGCCAATGATTGGCTGCTGGAGCTTGTACATGGTTCATCCTTTTTCATTGTTGGCGCATCGCCGGGTAGCACACTTGGGCGCGCTGGCAGTGTGTGCCGGCTTTGCCGCACCGTCACAGGCCGGCGGCTTTTTTGAAGACAGCAGCGCCAGACTGGAAGCACGTACGGTGTACTTCAATCGCGATTTTCGCGATGGTAGCAGCTCAAACCCCCAGGGCGCCTCCAAGCGCGATGAAACGGCGCAAGGGTTTATCCTCAATCTGCAATCGGGCTATACCGAGGGCACCGTCGGTTTTGGCCTGGATGCACTGGGCATGCTGGGCCTGAAGCTGGATTCCAGCCCGGCCGACAGCAATAGTGGCCTGCTGCCTTCGACCGGCAGCGACCCGCGTCGTTCCAAGGATCAGTACGCCAAATTTGGCCTGACAGCAAAAATGCGCGTATCCGACACCGTGCTCAAATACGGCGCGCTGCTGCCTGATCTGCCGTTGCTCAAATACAATGATGGCCGTTTACTGCCAAACATGTTCAATGGCGCCATGCTGGTATCCCAGGAAATCAGGGATCTCAAGTTCATGGCCTCGCGCCTTGACCGTTATACCGCCCGGGACTCCACCGACTCCCAGGACCTGCGCCTGAACTGCAAAAACAAGCGTTATGGCTGCAATATCACCGCTGATCACTTCAGCATGTATGGTCTGGACTACAAGGTTAACGAGCATCTGACTGCGCAATACCACTACGGTGAATTGCAGGATATCTATCGCCAGCAGTTTGTCGGTTTGCAGGCCAATCAACCGGTCGGTCCGGGTGTGTTGTCCGCCGATGTGCGCTTGCTGAAAAGTGATGACTCGGGTTCGGCCAAAGCTGGCACTATCGACAACCGCGCATTGGGCGCCATGCTCGGCTATGCACTGGGCGGGCACAAGATCAGTGCTGGCTGGCAGCGCATGAACGGCGATACTTCAATGCCGTACCTGGATGGCAGCAACCCGTATCTGGTCAACTACCTGCAGGTCAACGACTTTGCCAACGCTCAGGAGCGTTCCTGGCAACTGCGTTACGACTACGACTTCAAGGCCATCGGCATCGACGGTCTGTCGTTCCTGGCCCGTTATGTCAACGGCGACCATATCAAGGTGGTGGGCAGCAGCGAAGAGGGCAAGGAGTGGGAGCGTGACAGCGAGCTGAAATACATCGTGCAAAGCGGTACGTTCAAGGACGTCAGCCTGCGCTTGCGTAATGCCACCTACCGCACCAACTACTCCCAGTTTGCCCGTGACGTGGATGAGACCCGTTTGATCGTCAGCTATAACCTGTCGATCTGGTAAGGGCTGTAGCCGCTGAGGAGCGAAGCGAGGCGGCGATGGGTTGCGCAGCGACCCTGAAATATTGAAGGTCCTGCGGCCCTTATCGCTGCCTCGTTCGCTCCTCTGCGGCTACAACGGTTATAGCAGCTGTTCGCGGTAGGGCAGGTCCGGGCCGGTTTTACTGCAGGTCAGGGCTGCGGCACGGCTGGCGAAGTCGAGCAGGGCGTCCAGTTGCACCGCACTCAGGCCCTGTATGCCTTTGATCGAGTCCAGCCCATGCCCGGTCAACCATGCAATCACTGCGGCCTGGAAGGTATCCCCCGCGCCCACGGTATCGGCTACATCCACCAGGCTGGCGGGCACCGAACGCTGGCCATGTTCGCGACTGAACACACTGGCGCCCTGGCTGCCCCGGGTTAAAAACACCAGTTGGCAACGATGGTTGAGCCATGACCGGGCGATCTGCTGCGCGTCCTGTCCCGGGTACAGCAGCTCCAGGTCTTCATCGCTGACCTTGATCACATCGGCATAGGGGATCAGTTCCTTGATCCGCTGACGCCAGCGTTCGATGTCCGGCTCTGGATTAAGGCGCACATTGGGGTCAAGGCTGATCAGCCGTTGCCCGCTCTCGCGCTTGACCAGTGCCAGCAACGTATCGCCCACCGGCTGCACCACCAACGAAAAAGACCCCACATGCACACCCCGCACCTCGGGCCCCAGCAGCGGCAGGTGATGGGCGTGCAATTGCCGGTCGGCGCAGCCTTCACCGCGAAAGCTGTAGGCGGGCGAGCCGTTGGCATCCAGCGCGACCATGGCCAGCGTGGTGGGCGCGTCCAGATCATGCAGGTATCGCGTGCTCACGCCTTCATTCACCAGCACCTGTTTCAGCCGCTGGCCCAGGTAGTCGGTCGACAGCCCGGCAAACAGTGCCGTGTCGACGCCCAGGCGGCGCAGGCCCACCGCCACGTTGAAGGGTGAGCCGCCGGCAATGGCCTTGAAGTCCACCTGGCCCGTCGGCGTACTCTCAGGCGACCGGGCAAAAAAATCGAATAAGGCTTCTCCGCATACCAGATACATAACATTTACTCGGTTAAGGCTGCGACCTGTAGTCGGTAGCGTTGATAGAAGTGCTCGTAGGCCCGGACGTTATCGGCCTCGGGCCGGGTTTCACCCGCAGGATCCAGGCGCACGCAACGCCGGCACAGATCAGCCAGTGTCGGTGAGTCAGCAGCCACACACCAGGCAGCCTGAATTGCAGCCCCCAGTGCGGCTGCTTCGCTCTGCTCAGGGCAGACTACCGGGGTGGCCATGATATCGGCCACTAACTGGCGCCACAGGGGGCTTTTTGAACCGCCGCCTACCAGGCGGATGACGTGGCTTTGCAGGCCGTTGCGGCGCAGCAGATCGAGGCCGTAGCGCAAGCCATAGGTGGTGCCTTCAATGGCTGCGCGGCACAGATTGGCCTGGGTCATGTTGGTCAGTGTAAGGCCCTGAAAATTTCCGGTGGCATCGGGCAGGGCAGGCACCCGCTCGCCGTTGAGGAAGGGCAGCAGACTGACGCCCTCTGCGCCTGCGGGTGCCTGCCTGGCCATATGGTTGAAACCCTCCAGAGACAAGCCGAACAGCTCGCGCACGGCACCGGTGACATTGGTCAGGTTCAGGGTACAGATCAGCGGCAGCCAGCCGCCGGTGCTCGAGCAGAAGTTGGCCACTGAGGCCTCAGGGCGGGCCTGTGGCTGCGGGTCAAAGGCATACACCGTACCCGACGAGCCCAGGCTCATGGTGATGATTCCGGGTTCGATATTGCCGGTGCCAATGGCTGCCATCATATTGTCGCCGCCCCCGCTGGAAACCACGGCATCGGGGTTCAGTCCCAGCAACTGCGCGATAAGCGGGCGGATACGCCCGACCGGTTGGCGGGGCTCGATCAGCTCGGGCAGCGCCTGCTCCAGATGGCCGTCGGGATCGATATGATGCAACAGTTCGCGATCCCACTGGCGAGTGCGCACGTTGAAATAACCGGTGCCGGACGCATCACCGTATTCGCTGCAGCAGCGTCCGGTCAGCCAGAAATTCAGGTAGTCATGGGGTAACAGGATATGGGCAGTGCGTGCCAAAATCTGAGGATGATGGTGTTTTGTCCAGAGCAGCTTGGAGACCGTGTAGCCTGGCGCGATCACCAGGCCCAGCCGCTCCAGGGAGCCGGTTTCGCCGCCCAGCCATTCTAACAGTTGGTTGTTTTCGCCAGTTGACTCGGTGTCACACCACAGTTTGGCCGGGCGCAATACATCGCCTTGGCTATCGAGCAGCACCAGCCCGTGTTGTTGTGCGGACACGCCTATGCCCTGAATCTGCTGGCCGCTGATGCCGGCTTGGGTCAGGGCCTGGCGGGTGGCGTGTTGCAATGCATCCAGCCATTGCCCGGGATCCTGCTCGCGCCGCCCCTGTGCGCCCTGGATTAACGTGTGTGGGGCGCTGCCCAGCCCGAGCACCTGGCCGGACTCGCTGTCGAGGATCAGGGCCTTGGTGCCCTGGGTGCCGCAATCGATGCCCAGGTATAAGTGGGTTGTGCTCATGGGAACCTGCTCTTAGCCAGATCAAAAGCCTCTAACAGACCCTTTCCGCAGGGATAAGGGACTGATCGGGGATAACGGTGCACTTGCGACTGCTCAATTCAGCACCCTCTGCCAGAGAGGGCTGGGTGGGCTTCAAAGATGAAGCAGATTTTCCAGGGTTTTGCTCACCCCGACATCACGCAAGCTGTTCAGGCACCACTCGAACGCAGCCACAAACTCGGCAGACCGGGGAATGGCGCCGCCAAAGATCTCTTCAACGCTCAATAATCGCTGCACGATCAACTCATCATCCGCCACCAGGGCCTGACAAAACTCCGCTCGCGGGTCGGGAATGGCATAGTGCAGCCCATTTTCATCAACTCCCTTGAGATACAGCGCCCAGGCTGCAACCACCAGTGCCGCACGTTTCAACTCGCCACCATCGCTGATCAGCCGGTTGATGGCAGGCACGGTGAACTTGGGAAGCTTCGACGAGCCATCCGAGCACACGCGCTCCAACTGGTCGGCAATGGCCTGATTGGAAAAGCGTTCCACCAGGGTGTTCTTGTAGGCCGTCAGGTCAATGCCGGGCACCGGCGCCAGTTGCGGCGTTACGTCCTGATCCATGTAGGCACGCATATACGTCACGAACAGGGGATCGCCCATGGTTTCGTGAACAAACCGATAGCCCTTGAGGAACCCCAGGTACGTCAATGCCAGATGACTGCCATTGAGCAGTTTGATTTTCATCTCTTCATAAGGCGTGACGTCGTCGGTGAGCTGTACGCCCACGGTTTCCCATGCCGGGCGGCCGCAGGCAAATTTGTCTTCGAGTACCCACTGGATAAACGGCTCGCAGACCACCGGCCAGGCGTCGTCTATACCCAGTTGGTCATGCAGTTGCAAACGATGGGCGTTACTGGTCATGGGCGTGATGCGATCCACCATGGCATTTGGAAAGCTGACATTGGCAGCGATCCAATCATGTAGTTCAGCACCGCGCAGCGCGGCAAAAGCCAGCAGGGCCTTGCGCGCGACAGCGCCGTTGTGGGGCAGGTTATCGCAGGACATCAGGGTAAAGCCCCGGATACCGCTGGCCTGGCGTCGGGCCAGGGCGGCGCATAGCACACCAAACACGGTTGTCGGTGCTTCGGGGTGGGTGAGGTCGTGCTGGATCTGTGGCAGTGCAGACATAAATTCGCCGCTGCTGTCATCGATGCAATAGCCGCCCTCGGTGATGGTCAGCGAAACGATGCGAATGGCCGGGCTGGCCAGCTTGTCGATCAGTGCATTGATGCCGTCTTCGGCCAGCAGCATGCCGCTGATAGAGCCGATGATGCGGCTTTGGGTGTCGTCGCTGTCGCCCAGTTCGAACAGGGTATAGAGGTAGTCTTGACCGGCCAGAGCGTCGCGCACCTTGCGGTCTTCGCCCCGCAGACCGATGCCGCAGATGCTCCAGTCCAGATCCTGGCCCCGGTTCATCAGGGCATCGGTGTAGTACGCCTGGTGGGCGCGATGAAATCCGCCCACGCCGATGTGGGCAATGCCCTGCCGGGTATCGCTGCCAAGGTAGGTGGGTTTGGCCACCAGGTTGGTAAGGGTGTCGAGGTTTCGGCGATTGAGTTTCATGGGGCAATCTCGTGGGTTCAGGCAGCTGCGCGCAATGGACGGGTCAGGGCCAGGCCCCCGGCATCGAATAAATGGCAATGTTCACTGTCCAGGTGCAACTGCAACTGCTCGCCATAGCGGCTGGCCATATCACCGCGCACGCGCATGGTCAGCGGTTCACCGCAGGCAGTATTGACGTGGCAATAGGTGTCGCTGCCCAAGCGCTCGCCGACATCGGCAGTCACGCTCAGGGTGCACTCACCGGGTTTGGCCAGGTTCAGGTGCTCCGGACGAATGCCCAGGGTGACCGGGCTGCCCAGGCTCAGCGCAGGGCTGCTCAGGGGTAACTGGATACGGGCGCCAGCGTCCAGCTCGACTTCGCAACCCTGGCTGTCAACGCGGCTGATCCGGCCTTTCAAAAAGCCCATTTTCGGTGTGCCGAGAAAGCCTGCAACAAACAGGTTGGCGGGGTGGTGATACAGCTCCAGCGGTGAGCCAACCTGTTCGATCCTGCCGCCATTGAGCACCACCACCTTGTCGGCCAGGGTCATGGCTTCGACCTGATCGTGGGTCACGTAGATCATGGTTGCTTGCAGTTCCTGATGCAGGCGTGCCAGTTCCAGACGCATTTGCACCCGCAGCGCGGCATCGAGGTTGGACAACGGCTCATCAAACAGGAAGATCTTGGGGTTGCGAACAATCGCCCGGCCAATGGCCACGCGCTGACGCTGACCACCGGACAGGTGTTTGGGCTTGCGCTCAAGTAAGGGTGCCAGTTCCAGAATGCGGGCGGCTTCGTTGACCTTTTTTGCCACTTCGGCCTTGGGCACGCCTGCCAGGTCGAGGGCAAACGACATATTTTTGCGCACGCTCATATGCGGGTACAGAGCGTAGGTCTGAAATACCATGGCCAGATCGCGCTTGGCCGGGCTGACTTGAGTGATATCGCGCCCGTCCAGCTCGATGGTGCCGTCCGTCACTTCCTCAAGCCCGGCAATCAGGCGCAGCAGTGTGGATTTACCGCAGCCCGACGGCCCGACAAATACCACGAACTCACGGTCGTTGACCTCAAGATCAATGCCTTTGATGATCGAGAAACCTTCAAAGCCCTTGTGCAGATTGTTGATTCTCAGGTTGGCCATAGTGGGCCTCCAATCAGTATTTTTATTTGACTGCGCCGAAGGACAAACCGCGCACCAGTTGCTTCTGGCTGATCCAGCCAAAAATCAGGATCGGTGCGCAGGCCAGGGTCGAAACGGCCGACAACTTGGCCCAGAACAGGCCCTCGGGGCTGGAGTAGGACGCGATCAGTGCAGTCAGAGGCGCGGCGCTGGAAGAGGTCAGGTTCAGTGACCAGAACGCTTCGTTCCAGCACAGGATCAGCGACAGCAGCAGGGTTGAAGCCAGGCCGCCCTTGCTGATCGGCAGCAATACGCGCACCACCTCCTGCCACAGCGTGACGCCGTCCAGCCGTGCGGCTTCGAGGATGTCTTTGGGAATATCCTTGAAGTAGGTGTAAATCATCCACACCACGATCGGCAGGTTGATCAGGGTATAGATGATGATCAGTGCCGCCCGTGTATCCAGCAGGCCAAAGCTCTTGGCCAGCAGGTAGATGGGCATCAGTACACCCACTGGCGGCAGCATCTTGGTGGAGAGCATCCACAGCAGCGTGCCCTTGGTGCGCTTGGTTTCGTAGAACGCCATCGAGTAGGCCGCCGGGATAGCGATCAGCATGCACAGGGCCGTGGCAGTGAACGAGATCACCACCGAGTTCCAGGCGAAGTGAAAGTAACCGCTGCGCTGTTCGATATGCAGGTAGTTCTCCAGCGTGGGCGTGAAAATGAACTGGGGCGGCGTGGCAAAGGCGTCGAGTTCGGTTTTAAAACTGGTCAGGAGCATCCAGAAGATCGGGAAAAAGATCAGGATGGCGATGGCCCAGGCCAGGGTGCCCAGCAGCAGGCTTTGCAGGCGGCGCGATTGTTGAAGTGTCATCACTGAGCCCTCACGGCTTGTCTGTCAGGTTTTTGCCGAGCATGCGCACCAGAATGATGGCGGCAATATTGGCGATGACCACGGCGATCAAACCGCCGGCCGAGGCCATGCCCACGTCGAACTGCACCAGCGCCTGGTTGTAGATCAGGTACGCGAGGTTGGTGGATGCATAGCCCGGGCCGCCGTTGGTGGTGGTAAAGATTTCGGCGAACACCGACAACAGAAAGATGGTCTCGATCATCACTACGACGGCAATGGGGCGCGCCAGATGGGGCAAGGTCAGGTGCCAGAAAATCGCGATGGGGCCGGCACCGTCCAGGCGCGCGGCTTCTTTTTGTTCCTGGTCCAGAGACTGCGTGGCGGTCATCAGAATCAGGATCGCGAAGGGCAGCCATTGCCACGACACAATGATGATGATCGACAGCAGCGGGTAGTGCGCCAGCCAGTCCACCGGCTGGGCGCCAAACAACTTCCACACGGCGGCCAGGACGCCGGATACCGGATGGAAAATCAGATTTTTCCAGATCAGCGCGCCCACGGTCGGCATGATGAAAAACGGCGAGATCAACAGCACCCTTACGATGCCGCGGCCCATGAATTCGCTGGCTTCGAGCAGGGCGCTGATCAGTACGCCGAGCACCACGCTGATCAGCAGCACACTGCCAACCAGCAGCAAAGTGTTGGTTGCGCCGGGCAGGAAGCCCGAATCGGTGAGGAAGTAGGTGAAGTTCTCCAGCCCCACGAACTGGTTTTCGCCGGGATAGAGCAGGTTGTAGCGGATCAGTGAAAAGTACAGGGTCATCCCCAGTGGCACGATCATCCACAGCAACAGAAGCGCCACAGAGGGCGTTACCAGAAACCAGCCGGGATTGAACAGGCGCGGACGCCGCCCCGTTGGCGGGGCGTCGAGCGCGGCAATAAAAGTCGAAGTCGTCATCGTCAATACACCTGAATTGCTTTGCGTGGGAGCGAGCCTCCTCGTGAAGGAGTCGACGCGGTATTCGCGAGAAGGCTCGCTCCCACAGACCAGAGTTTGGTGTTGGCAGTGCTACTTGGGGTAACCCGCCCGCTTCATTTCGCGCTCGGTGCTCTGCTGGGCCGCGGCCAGTGCCTGGTCCACGGTGGTCTGGCCAATCAGCGCGGCACTGAACAGCTTGCCAACCTGGGTGCCCACCGCCTGGAACTCCGGAATGGTGACCAACTGGATACCCACATAAGGGACGGGCTTGAGGGTCGGGTCCTGAGGGTTGGCAACTTTCAAGGACTCGAGGGTGACCCTGGCAAAGGGTGCAGCTTTCAGGTACGCCTCGGTGTAGGTCGAGGCCCGGGTGCCCGGGGGTACATTGGCAATGCCGTCTTTTTCCGCCACCAAAGCACCGTATTCTTTGGACGTGGCCCAGGTGCTGAATGTCCTGGCGGCGTCCTTGGCTTTGGAACTGGTGGGTATGGCCAGTGCCCAGGAGTACAGCCAGGCACTGCCTTTATCGGTCACAGCATGGGGGGCGAAGGTAAAGCCGACATGCTCGGCGACCTTGCTCTGGCTACTGTCGGTGACAAACGAGCCAGCAACACTGGCATCGACCCAGATCGCACATTTGCCGCTGTTGAACAGCGCCAGGTTTTCGTTGAAACCATTGCTGGTCGCACCCGGCGGGCCTGAGGCTTTCAGTGTGCCGACATAAAAATTCAAGGCATTTTGCCACTCGGCCCCGTTGAACTCCGGTTGCCATTGTTCATTGAACCAGCGCGCGCCGTAGGCGTTGGCGATGGTGCTGATCAGCGCCATGTTTTCACCCCAGCCCGCCTTGCCGCGCAGGCAGATGCCGTATTGTTCCTGGTCAGGTTTGTTGAGGGTGCGGGCAAAGCCGGCGATCTGCTCCCAGGTGGGATGCTCGGGCATGCTCAGCCCGGCATCCTTGAACAGGTCGGTACGGTAATAGGTCATCGAGCTTTCGGCATAAAACGGCAGGGCATAGAGCGTGCCCTTGACGGACAGGCCGTCGCGAACCGACGGGAACACATCGTCGATGGCATAGGTGGCGGGCAGATCGGTCATGGGCTCAAGCCAGCCCTTGGCACCCCAGAGTGCGGCTTCGTACATGCCGATGGTCAGCACGTCAAATTGTCCGCCCTGGGTGGCAATGTCCGTGGTCAGGCGCTGGCGCAATACGTTTTCTTCCAGCACCACCCAGTTGAGCTTGATCTCGGGGTGCTCGCTCTCGAAGGTTTTCGCCAGCTTTTGCATGCGGATCATGTCGCTGTTGTTGACCGTGGCGATGGTCAGGGTTTGCGCGCCTGAACTGATGCCGCTCAGGGTCATGCACGTGGCGACACATAACGCTTTGACAGGGATATTCATTGAGCACTCCACTTCAGCGGCCTGGCGGCTTTTGAAGGACGGTTATTGTTTTTATAGCGGCTCGCACGGGGCAAGCGCCTGGGCCGATTACAGCCCTCAATCACCGGCGTGACAAATCACTGGAAGCACATCAATCGATACTATTTTGCACTGCGCAGGCGTTCACCCGGCGCACGCTGGTTTTGCTCGATCAAACGCTGCACCGCCAGGCGACGATAGTGTGACGGGGTCATTCCTTTGAGTTGCTGAAAGCGACGGTTGAAGTTGGAAATATTGTTGAAACCTGACTCGAAACACACATCTGTGACGGGCTTTTGACCATCGGCCAGTAACTCGCAGGACTTGCTGATGCGTAGCCGATTGACGAACTCGATGAAGCAGCGCCCTGTGGCTTGCTTGAATACGCGGGAAAAATAGGTGGGCTTCATGCCCATGTAGTCGGCGACTTCTTCTAGCGGCAGCTCGCGGGTGTAGTGGCTGAAGATATAGTCGACAGCCCGGTTGGTGCGGTCGATGGTCTGCTCGTCGGCCAGATTTCCGGCGGTGACCCCAGACAGCAGCTGGTAGTCATCACAGCCGGCCAGCAGTTCCAGCAGGATCAGGAAATGGCCAAGCCGGGTGATGCCGCTGGAGCCGGCAATTGCCTGCATCAGGTCCATAGCCTTGCGGATCGTGGCTTTACAGCGGAACTCGATCCCATGGCGCGCCCGTTCAAGCATTGGCGTGAGGGACTTGAGTTCGGTGAGTACCGAGGCGGCGCCCTCAAGCAGTTCATCGGTGAAGTTGACCAGCATGTCGCGGGTGGGTACCACCTCGTCACCGGCCACCTGGCTGATCCAGTTATGAGGCAGGTTGGGCCCGGTGAGGAATAATGTTTCGGGGTGGAAATTACCGATATAGTCGCCCACAAACACCTTGCCGCTGCTGGCAACGATCAGATGCAACTCGTATTCCTTATGGAAGTGCCAGCGCACCAGCGGACAGGGGAAGCCATGCTGGCGATAGATGATCGACAGGCCATTGTGGTCGTCCATCAGTTCGTAGGACGGGTCTGTGGCGCGGGCGGGGCGGGTCATGGGCTGGGCCGTCGTCAGTCTTGTTATGGCGTGGATCATGCCGGTTCCTGCGGTTAAGTCCAGTCAGATTTGAGGGTATTACAGGATGAAAACACTGTTGTTGATCGGTATCGGCGCCGGAGACCCGGAGCACATCACCGTCCAGGGGATCAACGCGCTGAATCGCGCCAATGTGCTGTTTGTGCTCGACAAGGGCCAGGCCACCGAAGACCTGGTGCGCATGCGCCTGCAGATCTGCCAGCGCTATATCCGTGAGCCGGGCTACCGTGTGGTGCAGGTCAACGACCCGCAGCGTGACAGCTCAACGGCGTGCTACACCGATGGCGTCGAGGATTGGCACCAACAGCGGGCCGAAGTGTTTACCCACTTGATCGAAGACCAACTGGCCGATGGCGAATGCGGGGCTTTTCTGTTGTGGGGCGACCCGGGGCTGTATGACAGCACCTTGCGTATTCTCGACCGTGTCCGGGCCGGGGGCTGCAGCGACTTCGAGCATGAGGTGATCCCCGGTATCAGCAGTGTGCAGGCCCTTGTCGCCCGCCATCGCATTGCGCTCAACACTATCGGCCAGCCGATCCGCATCACCACCGGACGCAAGCTGGTGGCCGAGGATCTGGATAATGTCGTGGTCATGCTCGACGCACATTGTGCCTTTGAAGCCTTTGTCGAAGAAAATGTCGATATCTATTGGGGCGCCTATATCGGCACTGCGGACGAGGTTCTGATCGCGGGCAAACTGAGCGAAGTGTGCGAGCAGATCAAGCAGGCCCGCAGTACTGCCCGAGCAAGCAAGGGCTGGATAATGGACACGTATCTGCTGCGCAGGCGCACCCGCCTGAGTGAATAGGCAGTTGCGTCGAAGTCTTTTTCGTACATGTTTTGTAGAATTAGATTATGGCGTCAAGTTGATACAACTGCCTACAGTTCGGCTCCTGTATTGCGTCGTTTACATGAGTCAGCTATGAAAGCCCATCTTGCCTGTTTGCGTTGTTACCGTGGGTTGTTGTGTGTCCTGCTTTTTGCAGCATGGGGGCTTGTGATGCCGGGCCCTGCCAATGCCACTGGCAGAGCCAGTTTTGCTGTCGCTCAGGGTACCTTCGATGTGAACCGGGCAACCCTTGAGGTGTTCTTGCTACGGCCCGGCAAAGCGCCCTTGTTGCTCAGTGGCGGTGCATTCAGGCAGGACAGCGAGGTCACTGAACTGGCTTCCGACAGCTGGATGATTAGCCAGGAGGGGAATCAATACCGGGTCGACATCAAGGTTGAGGACGACAGGTTGCGCGTTTCGATACAGGCGTCCCGCCCTGCAAGCTTGCGTTGGCCGCGCCTGCAAACCGACATTCGCGCCTACGCCATTCCTTTTGGCGAGGGTAGCTATATACCGGCCAATGACCCCGGCTGGCTTAACTGGCTGGTCAAGCGCTACTCCGGCGGGCAGTTGCTGGGTGAGTTGAGCATGCCGTTCTGGACTCAATTGCACGAGGACCTGTCGGTCACCTGGATAGTAGAAACGCCCTTCGACACCCTGTTTAGTATCAAGCGAGTCAAAAACACTGCGGTGCCGCAATTGCAGCATGACTTCAACCGGCTTGCACCTGATGCGCCCTTTGTGATCAGCATCGCCCCCGGCCCTGCACAACCGTTATATGGCGCAGGGCTATATCGCAAATGGCTCAAGAGCAACGGCCAGTTCGTTTCACTGACAGATAAAATTCGTGCGGTGCCGCAAACTGCCCTGCTCGGCGGTGCACCCCATATCTACGTTTGGGACGCAGGGCCGCTGAAAACCACAGACGTCCTCAACTGGGCAAGCTTTATCACGGCTTTTGACCGGGCGCGCCGTACCCCCGGGCATCTGGCTGCCAGTTTATGGGCAAGCTTTGATCCGCAAACCCGCAGCGTATTTGACATGAGTTTGTCGAGTACGCGCTCACGGCTACGAATGGTTTCACCGTTCAATCAACTGCAACTGGTTCGTGCCATCAACCAGGGAATGCGGCAGGTTGTAGCGGTACCCGCCAAGGAACCTCTGGACGGGGGGCATGATCCGGCTGGCGAGGTGCTGTGGGGGCAGGCAGCCAGAACTCAGCTGGTCGAGGCTTTCGGGCCTTACCTGTTACCGGCCGAGCGCTGGGGAGGAGGGCTGTCTGTGGATACGGTCAACGCGCTCAAACAAGCCGGGCTCACCCGTGCCTGGCTGGGTGCCAAGGACTGGCTTGATGCATTCTGGCACCCGCAGGCTGTGGCATTGGCCAAGCAAGCCGGGTTTCTGGTGGCGGTGTACGACAACTACGCAGACGCTCATGCACCCGCCGAACCGGAAACCTGGGCCGCTGCGCAAATGGGCGCGAACCTGGCCAGTGCAGGGCAGCATGATGCGAGCGGTGCTTCGAGCAAGGGGTTTAATGGCATTGGCGTCTTTGCCAATCCCCGGGAGGCCCAGGACTATGCGCGCCAGCGCATCAAGGCTGTGGCAGATGCTGCCGGGCTCAACAGCTATTTTCTCGATGTCGATGCTGCGGTCACTGCACAGGCGGACTACACCCCCGGCCGGGAAACCAGTGAAAGTGAAAATGCCCGGGTGATTGCCCGGCGCCTGGATTACCCGGGCGAGTCGTTGGGGCTGGTCACGGGCAGCGAGGGGGCGGTTTCTCCGTTTGCAGCCAATATTGCCTACAGCCACGGCATTGCCACACAACCATTCGACTGGACCGACCCTGACATGTCCGGTAATCAACAGTCACCTTTCTTTGTAGGGCAGTACTGGCCCCCGGAGACGCCAACACTGTTTTTCAAGACTGTTCCGATCGAACGGCAACTGGCAACTTATGTCCGCTCCTGGAAGTACCGCTTGCCGCTTTACCAAATGGTGCTTCACGACAGTCTGGTCAGCACGCATCACTGGGCCTACCCATCGTTGAAATTTTCCAATGAGCAGCAGAACACGGCACTGCTGCAGCTGTTGTACATGACGCCGCCCATGTACCACCTCAATGCCGCCGTGCTGGAGCGCGACTTGCCCTTTATCGCGGCCTACAACGAGGTTTTTTCGCCCTTGCATCAACGGCTTTTTACCCAGGCACTGGTTGATTTTCAGGTGCTCAGTGCAGACCGGAGCCTGCAGCGCACGGTGTTTGATGATGGAACCCGAATTACGGTCAATTTCAATCCAGACAAGGCGCAAAGTGCCGACGCCATGCAATTTGCGCCAATGTCGGCAAGCGTCCAGATACCGGGCGAAAAAGACCGCATCATCATGATTGCCGAGATGTTCAAGGCGACGCGACTGGCACAGCCCTAGTCAAACCGTTCGATTCTTTGCCTGGATCCACTGCGACATGTACTGGGTACTTTTATGCTGGTGATGGCGCAGCATGGCACCGGTGAAGTTGTTGCGCCGATGCTGTTGCAGGCCGGCGCGGCAGGCTTCGATGCACTCGACCAGAGCCGGGCCGTGGGTACTTTGCAAATAGCGCTGCGCCAGTAGTGCCGTTCCGTGCTGCTGGGCCTGATGCCAGGCGTCAGGGCTCTGATACAGCTGCACCGCAGCGGCAGCAATCGCACTGGCACTCTGTTCGATGGCACCTGCCCACGGCAGGTCGCCATGCATGCCTTCGGCGCCTACGGGAGTTGTGACGTTGGGCGTGCCGCAGAGCATGGCATCGGCGATTTTGCCCTTGATTCCTGCACCAAAACGCAGGGGGGCCATGCAGATCCGCGCATTGCTCATCACCTCAAGCGCATCTTCGGCCCAGTTGAGCACGTGAAAACCCTGTGCCGGGTTGTGCAGCGCAGTGGCCTTGGGCGGGGTGTAAGCACCATAGACATGCAATTGCGCCGTGGGCAGTTGCTGACGGATCAATGGCCAGATCGCGGTTTTCATCCAGAGCACGGCATCCCAGTTGGGGGCATGACGGAAATTGCCGATGCTCAGGAAATGCTGGCGCTGGTCAAAGGGTACGAACTGCGCAGGTACGCTGTCGACCATCAACGGGCACCAGTGCAGCAGGGCTCGGGGCACCTTGAAGTGCTCTACGAGCAGATCGATTTCGTATTCGGAAATCATCAGGTTCAAGTCGCATCGATAAATCGCCGCGATCTCCCGTTGCGCCAGATCGGTAACGGCCATCTGCTCGAAGGTCTCCCGTTGTGCCGGGGCGAACAGGCTGCTGAAATCATCAGTGTCGGCGTCAAGTTTGAGGCGCGCCTTGAGCTGTTGCTGGCGGGCGTCGCGCAGGCTTTGCAGGTCGGAGGTTTCCAGTACGCGCAGGGCCTGCGGGCAATGCTTCTCCACGCGCCAGCCGAACTGCTCTTCCATCATGAAGCGGTCGAACAGCACGATATCCGGGGCCAGCTCGGTGATGAAGGTATCGAAGCTGCTGTTATTGAGCGCGATACTGACTTCATCAATGCCCAATGTCGCCAGATCAGCCTTGTGTTCGCCAATGCCTGCCGGGCTGCTGAAGGTGATGTGCCAGCCTTGCTGCAAGAAACTTTCGATGATCTGCATCATGTGTCCGCCCGCCGCCGAAGAGCGGGGCTCGGGCCACACGTAGCCAATAATCAGGACGCGGGTTGGGCGAGTGGACGGCATGGGCAGATCCTTGAAGCGCTGTGGCTGATAAAAGGCGGCAATTAGAACACAAGTTGCCTACAACACCTGTGGTCGCTGCCTCTTACCTTGTGAGCGGCTACAGGAATACTGCACCTGTGGGAGCGAGCCTGCTCGCGAAGGTCGTTCGCGAGCAGGCTCGCTCCCACAATAGGTCAGGGTATCTAAACGTATCTGTGTTGACCTGTTACAAAGCACTGCGTAGCCTTGCGCGTTCGAGGTTCTTCGCAGCGCGAAGCTAAGAAGGGAACGCGGTATGCCGCGGCTGCCCCCGCAACTGTAAACGGTCGTTGATCTTGCAATGCCACTGCTTCACAGGCGGGAAGGCGCAAGGTAGGTATCAGCCGTAAGCCAGGAGACCTGCCTCGTAACAGATTCTTACTTCAACCGGGCGGGGTGATCCGGTGGCGAAGACTGACCGCGCACTGCTTGCGGCCGTCGTCCCGTATGCCCGCCGTTTTGCCAAAGGGCATCCGATGAAAACACTGGCCAAAACCCCCGTCACTATCGTTACCGGCTTTCTCGGTTCGGGCAAGACTACCTTGCTGCGTCATATGCTGGACAACGCCAACGGCCGTCGCATTGCAGTGATCGTCAACGAATTCGGCGAACTGGGTATCGATGGCGAAATCCTCAAGCAATGCGCTATTGGCTGCACCGAAGAAGAGGCCAAGGGACGCGTCTATGAACTGGCCAATGGCTGCCTGTGCTGCACGGTGCAGGAAGAATTCTTCCCGGTGATGCGTGAGCTGGTGGCGCGCCGTGGCGATATCGACCATATCCTTATCGAAACCTCGGGCCTGGCCCTGCCAAAGCCGTTGGTTCAAGCCTTCCAGTGGCCGGAAATCCGCAGCGCCTGCACAGTTGACGCGGTGATTACCGTGGTCGACAGCCCGGCGGTGGCGGCTGGCACTTTCGCGGCCTTCCCGGATCAGGTAGATGCCCAGCGCAAGCTCGACCCTAACCTGGACCACGAGTCGCCGCTGCACGAGTTGTTTGCTGACCAACTGGCCAGTGCCGATCTGGTGATTCTCAACAAGGTTGACTTGATCAGCCCTGAAGACCTTGCCCGTGTACGTGCCGAAGTGGCTGAAGAACTGCCACCGGCGGTCAAGATCATCGAAGCCAGCAGCGGTCGCTTGCCGCTGGACGTGCTGCTGGGCCTGGAGACGGGTTCGGAAGACCATATCGATGGCCGCCACAGCCATCACGACCATCATCACGATGGCGATGATGACCACGACGACCACGATCACGATGCCTTCGACTCGATCTCTATCGAGCTGCCTCAGGCAGAGGAGCGCGCGCTGATGGATGCTCTGAGCCAACTGGTGGTCAAGCACGGCATTCTGCGGGTCAAGGGCTTTGCCGCGATTCCGGGCAAACCGATGCGCTTGCTGATCCAGGGCGTGGGCACGCGCTTTGACAAGCACTTTGATCGCGCCTGGGGCAGCGACGAAGCGCGCACCACCAAACTGGTGCTGATCGGCCAGGACCTGGACGCGACCCTGCTCGAGTCCACCCTGCGTACAGCATTGAGCGCCTAAACCATGCATTTGCTCAGGACCCAGCCCGGCGGCTTTGTAGCGGACGACAATATTGCCGACCTCGGCCAGACCCCCGCCGAACTGGTGATCCTGTGCAGCGGTGACTCAAGCCTGGCCCTGCTGGCCGAAGCGGCGCAGCAGTTGCCTGACGATTATCCAAGCCTGCGTCTGGCCAACCCGATGCAGGTGCAAAACCACGGCTCGGTCGACCTGTATGTCGATGAGGTTCTGCAACACGCCAAGGTGATTTTGTTGTCGCTGCACGGTGGCATCGGCTACTGGCGCTACGGCATTGAACGGCTGGTGCAACTGGCTGAACGCGGTGTGACCCTGATTCTGGTGCCGGGCGATGACCGCCCCGACCCGGAACTCAGCGCCCTGAGCACAGTGCCCGTCGAGCAGGCCGAACGGCTCTGGCACTTTTTGCGCCAGGGCGGGCGGCATAACGCCCTGCAGCTTTATCGTTGCCTGGCCAGCCAATGGCTGGGCCGCGACTATGCCTGGGACGAACCGCACACCTTGCCCCGTACTGCCATTTATCATCCGGCCCATTCCAGCCCTGCACTGCAGGACTGGCAGCCGGGCCAACCGGTGGCGGCGCTCTTGTTCTATCGCTCGCATTTGCAGGCGGCCAATACGGCATTTGTCGATGTGTTCTGCCAGCGACTGCAGGCGGCAGGGCTAAATCCGCTGCCGATTGCGGTCGCCAGCCTGAAGGAGCCGGGCTGCCTGGCGGTGGTACAGGACTTGCTCGATGAAGTCGGCGCAGGGGTCATTCTCAATACCACCGGGTTTGCCCAGTCCAGCCCGGAAGCTCCGCATTTGCGCCCGTTTCGCCGCAATATCCCGGTGATCCAGGCCATTTGTGCCCAGGACAACCAGCCCGGCTGGCAAGCCAGCGAGCAGGGTCTGGGCCCGCGGGACCTGGCCATGCACATTGCCTTGCCGGAACTGGACGGGCGGATCATCAGCCGGCCGATCAGCTTCAAGGACCTGGCGTGGCGCAGTGAGCGCAGTCAGTCGGATGTGGTGTGTTACAGAGCGCATCCCGAACGGATGGATTTTGTCGCAGAACTGGCACGGCGCTGGGTGGAGCTGGCACGTGTGCCGAACCCGCAAAAGCGTATCGCCCTGATCCTGGCCAACTACCCGACCCGCGATGGCCGTATCGGCAATGGCGTAGGGCTGGATACCCCGGCTGCGGCGCTGAATATTTTGCGCGCCTTGCAGGGCGAAGGCTACCCGGTGGCTGCTGAGCTCCCGGATACCGGCACCGCGTTGATTCAAGCTCTGTTGGGCGGTGTTAGCAACGACCTCGACAGCCTCGACCTACGCCCGTGCCATCAAAGCCTTGGGCTGGATGAATACCAGGCGATGTTTAATCGTCTTCCAGAAGCCAATCGCCAGGCGGTGATTGAGCGTTGGGGCGAGCCACAGCACGACCCGATGTTTCGCAGCGGTCGCCTGATGATTGCCGGGCTGCGTTTTGGCCTGACCTTTGTCGGCATTCAACCGGCGCGGGGATATCAGGTCGATGCCAGTGCGGTCTACCATGACCCGGACCTGGTACCGCCCCATGCTTATCTGGCGTTTTATTTCTGGCTGCGCAACACCTACGGCGCCCATGCGGTGGTGCATGTGGGCAAGCATGGCAATCTGGAATGGTTGCCGGGCAAGGGCGTCGGGCTGTCTGAACACTGCTGGCCGGATGCTATTTTGGGCCCCATGCCCAACGTCTATCCGTTTATCGTCAATGATCCGGGTGAGGGCGCACAGGCCAAGCGCCGGACCCAGGCGGTCATTATTGACCACTTGATGCCGCCGCTGACCCGGGCCGAAACCTATGGCCCTCTGCTTGACCTGGAGCTGCTGGCCGACGAGTATTACGAAGCGCAACTGCTTGATCCGCGCCGGGCGCGGGAGTTGCAACGGGATATTCTCAAGCTGGTGCGCGATACCCATATCGACCGCGAGCTGCAACTGGACGCACACCTCGACAGCGACAGCGATGCCGCAATCTGGCTGCCACGGCTGGATACCTACCTGTGCGACCTCAAGGAATCGCAAATCCGCGACGGCCTGCATATTTTTGGTGAGTCGCCTGCCGGGCGTCTGCGCATCGACACCTTGCTGGCATTGCTGCGCATCCCCCGCGGTGATGGCCGCGGGGCGCAATCAAGCGTGCTGCGGGCGTTGGCCAAAGCCTTCGGGCTGAGTTTTGATCCGCTGGACTGTGCGCTGGCCGAGCCCTGGACGGCACGTCGCCCCGCGCCTTTGCAAGCAGTCAGCGAGGCGCTGTGGCGCACCGCAGGCGATACCCGCGAACGTCTGGAACTGTATGCTGCGCAGCTGATCGAGCAGGCGTTGGCGGGCACGTTGCAATTGCCCGACACAGAGCAATGGAGCGAAGTGCGGGGGATTTTTGAGGCGCTGCTTGGGGTTGTTGCACCGCGTCTGGATGCCTGCGGCCCGGCCGAGATGCAGGGTCTGCTCGATGCTCTGGCGGGGCGTTTTGTCCCTGCCGGCCCCAGTGGTGCACCGAGCCGCGGGCGCCTGGACGTACTGCCTACCGGGCGTAATTTCTTTTCCGTGGATGTACGCAACTTGCCCACCACCACGGCCTGGCGTATCGGTTTTCAGTCGGCCAACCTGATTCTTGAGCGTCATTTGCAGGACCACGGCGATCACCTGCGTCAGCTCGGCCTGTCGGTATGGGGCACTGCGACCATGCGCACCGGCGGTGATGATATCGCCCAGGCCATGGCGCTGATGGGCGTGCGCCCGGTGTGGGCCACGGGTAGCCAGCGGGTGGATGACTTTGAAATCCTCCCGGTGAGCCTGCTGGACCGGCCGCGGGTGGACGTGACCTTGCGTGTATCCGGGTTCTTCCGTGATGCCTTTGCCAATCTTATTCGCCTGTTCGATGCCGCTGTTCAGGCGGTGGCGGCGCTGGACGAACCTGATGACCTGAATCCGCTCGCGGCAAAAGTGCGCAGCGAGCGTGAACAGCTGGAGCGCGAAGGGCTGGCCCCGGAACTGGCGGCCCGTCAGGCGGGCTGGCGGGTGTTTGGTGCCAAACCCGGGGCTTACGGTGCCGGGGTACAGAACGCAATCGATGGGCGTTTGTGGCAAAGCCGCGACGACCTGGCCGAGGTGTATCTGAACTGGGGCGGTTATGCCTATGGCGGCGCCGATGAAGGCACGGCGGCCCGCGGTCAGTTTGCCCAGCGATTGGGGCAGATGCAGGCGGTGGTACAAAATCAGGACAACCGTGAACATGACCTGCTCGATTCCAATGACTACTACCAGTTTCAGGGCGGCATGCTGGCGGCGGTAGAGAGCTTGCGTGGGGAGGCCGCAGCCAGCTACCACGGCGACCACAGCCAGCCGGATCTGCCGAAGATCCGTACGCTCAAGGAAGAGTTGAACCGGGTTGTCCGATCCCGTGCGGCCAACCCGAAATGGATAGAAGGGGTCAAACGCCATGGTTACAAAGGCGCATTTGAAATGGCCGCTACCCTGGACAACCTGTTTGCCTTTGATGCAACCACGCACCTGATCGATGATCATCAATATGCATTGCTGGCGGATGCCTATTTGCTGGACCCGGATACCCGTGAGTTTGTGCGTGAGCACAACCCGCATGCCCTGCGCGACATGACCGAACGCATGCTCGAAGCGCAGCAGCGCGGGCTGTGGAGTGAACCGGGGGAGTATCAAGCGGCGCTGGAGAATCTGTTGCTGGATATAGAGGAAGAGTAACCAGGCAACCCTCACCCTAACCCTCTCCCGGAGGGAGAGGGGACTGATCGGGGGATGTTCAGGATTTATACCTCACCAAAAATCGGCCCCCTCTCCCTTTGGGAGAGGGCTGGGGTGAGGAGCTTTTGAGGCCGATCAATATTCTAAAATCTGGAGCCCGAAAACATGACTGACACCCCACATTTCCCGTTATCGGCGGTGGTCGGCGCGGACTCATTGAAACTGGCGCTGTGCCTGACCGCCATTGACCCGAAAATTGGCGGCGTACTGATTGAAGGCCCGCGCGGCATGGCCAAGTCGACGCTGGCACGCGGTCTGGCCGACCTGCTTGCCAGCGGCCAGTTTGTCACCTTGCCGTTGGGCGCAACCGAAGAGCGTCTGGTTGGTACCCTCGACCTGGATGCCGCACTGGGCCAGGGCAAGGCGCAGTTCTCCCCGGGGGTGCTGGCCAAGGCCGACGGCGGCGTGCTCTACGTCGATGAAGTCAACCTGCTTGCCGACCATCTGGTGGACGTGCTGCTGGACGTGGCAGCGAGCGGCACCAATGTGGTCGAGCGTGATGGTATCTCCCATCGGCATGCTGCGCGTTTCGTGCTGATTGGTACCATGAATCCGGAAGAAGGCGAGTTGCGCCCGCAGTTGCTCGACCGCTTCGGCCTGAATGTGATGCTCAGCGGCCAGCCGCAACCGGAAGAACGCAGCGAAATCATCCGCCGGCGCCTGGCCTTTGACGCTGATCCGCAGAAGTTTTGCGCGCAATGGGATGAGGCGCAAACGACCTTGCGCGAGCGCTGCCAGCAGGCCCGTGAACGGCTGGGCAGCATCGCTCTGGATGATCAGTCTCTGGCTGTTGTAACTGAGCGCTGTTTTGCCGCCGCGGTGGATGGCATGCGTGCCGACCTGGTCTGGCTGCGCGCAGCGCGGGCCCATGCCGCCTGGCGC